>JBOHTB010000118.1:0-36498 GCA_050733435.1 Gemmatimonadaceae bacterium
ATTCCGAAGACAAGATTCTTATTTAGATACTACTCCACAGTCCTCCCACACTGCATCTTTTGCTCTCGTGGATTTACGCCAGCCAGGCATGAAGTTCAAACTCAGAACTGCTGATTCGACGCGGCGACATGCCAATTAGTCCGTCCGACGAGCTTGGGACGCATGTAGCACAGGTCCTCTCTGCAAACTATGAGCTAGAGAGCGAGATCGGTCGTGGCGGTATGGGAATCGTGTACTGCGCTCGCGACAGACGACTCAAGCGCGAGATCGCCGTCAAGGTTTTGCCGCCCGAACTGAGCTTTCGCGCGGACATCCGTCAGCGATTCCTGCGTGAGGCAGAGACCGCGGCGCAGCTCAATCATCCGAACATCGTTCCTATCTACACCGTCGAAGAGCGCGACAATCTCGTGTATTTCGTTATGGCGTACATCAAGGGTGACAACCTCGGTGTGCGCCTGCAGCAGCACGGCCCGGTTCCGCCGGTCGAAGCGCGGCGCATCCTGCGCGAGGTCGCCGACGCGCTAGCGTACGCGCACAATCGAAACGTAATCCACCGGGACATTAAGCCCGACAACATCATCATCGAGGATGAAACCGGTCGCGCGATGGTCACCGATTTCGGCATCGCGCGCGCACTGACCGACAGTGGCGATTCCAGGCTGACCGCCACAGGCATGGCAATCGGAACCCCGGCGTACATGTCGCCCGAGCAGTCTGCTGGTGACCGCGCGATAGATGGTCGCAGCGATCTCTACTCACTCGGTGTGGTGGGTTACCAGATGCTTTGCGGGCAGCCTCCATTCGTCGCCAGCAACACGCCCTCGATGTTGGTCAAGCATTTATCAGAGAAGCCCATACCCGTCGATGAGCGGTGGCCCGACCTTCCGCAGGATCTATCGCGTGCCGTGATGATCTGCCTCGAGAAGGATCCCGCCGATCGCTTTCCCAATGCAGCGGCATTTGCCGTTGCTCTGAGCGGCGGCGCCATGCCGACCCTGGCGACCCGCGCCTCTGCAGCCGCGTCGCAAGGACCGCGATCGGAGGCACGCGACCGCGACTTGATAGAGCCGCTTCGGGATCGGTACCCACCGCCGACACAGGGGTCGTATTCGCCTTCACAGCCGACCGCCGAGGAGCTCAGTAAATGGAATGCACCAATGGTGCAGGCCTTCCGGCGCAAGCTCGCTCCATACATAGCGGTGAATGCGATACTCGTTCCGATTTCGCTCTTTTCAAACCACGATTTCATCGCCCTCACAGTGATCTGGACCGTCGCGCTCGCGTACAAATATTCGAAGCTCTGGACGGCAGGCTATGACTGGCACGATGTGTTTCGCCAGCCGCGCGACCGATTGATCTTCGACGTCGCCGCGGAGACGATCGACGACGCGCGCGCTCTGTTCGACGAAAAGAAGCGGGCGCAGGTTCGCGCCCGCGCTCGGGCGAGAGTGCGCGGAGCACTTCCCAGCGGGTCATCGCCGATATCGATGCAGCCGTTTCAGACCTATCCACGCGGAAATTCGCCCGGAAGCCCAACACCGCTAAGTCCAATTCCCGCGGGCGCGCCGAGCCCGTTTGCTGATTCTCGCTACGGTTCGGCCATCAGAGAAGCAGAGTCCGATCATCGCGAAATCCACCGGCAGCTGCTCAACATGCCGCCCGACGATCGCGATCAGATTCCGGAGGTGGCATCTTCAGCCGACGCAGTCTTCCGAAAAGTTCAACAGCTTGCACTCTCCCTCTCAGACCTGGATCGGGGATCCGGACGCCAGTCGTCAGACGGAATCGAGAAGGAAATCACTACCCTCGAATCGCAGGCAAATCCGCTCGATTACCGCGCGAGCGAAGAGCGCGTGCGGCGTCTCGCACTCCTAAGGCGGCAGCGACGCGCGCTCGTCGAGGTCGAACGCAAGAAACGGGAGGCCCAGGAAAAGCTCGACCACTGCCGTCAGCTACTGAGGTCGATGCGGCTCGAACTGGTGCGCTTTCGCACCGGGGGACTCAACGCCCAGCCCACTGGGTTGACGATGGTGACCCAGCAGGCACAAAGCGTCGTGCGCGAGATGGGTTACCTCTCGGATGCAAACGCGGAGCTGAACGCTCTCTGACGATTCACCGCACCGCGAAGACGGTCCTTCTCGCGGCCTCCCTCGTTTGTCAGCAGCACATGGTGGCGCTCGCTCAGACGGCATCGTCCACACCAGCATCTACGCCTCGGCCGTCCTCGGTCGATTCGGCCGTATCGCACGTTCCGGTGCCGGACACACTTCGTGGACTCTACGTGAGTCGCTGGGCCGCGCTCGGCAGAAAATTCAACAGCCTCATCGCTGTCGCGAATCGCACCGAGATAAACGCACTGGTGATAGATGTGAAGGACGACCGCGGATTCGTCCTATATCGGTCGAGCGTACCGCTGGCGAGAGCGATCGGAGCCGATACCGCCGATGGCCATGTGCTCTCGCACTCCAAGCTCCGTGCGAGACTGGACACCATGATTGCGCACAACATTTATCCGATCGCCCGAATTGTCGTCGCCAAGGATCCCATACTCGCGCGCAAGCGGCTCGACCTGGCCATCAAACGCAAGGACAATCTTAAACCCTGGCTCGACAAGAAAGGAAATCCGTGGCTCGACCCGCACCACAGGGAGGTCTGGCAGTACGCAGTCGATCTCGCGCGCGAAGCGTGGGATCTCGGGTTCAGCGAAGTGCAGTTCGACTACGTTCGCTTTCCCGACGAGAAGCGACTAGTCGACGAGACTGTGTACCCGCTCGCCAACGGCCGAACTCGCGACGAGGTCATTCACGAGCAGCTCGGCTTCCTCCGCGACGAGCTCAAGCCGCTCGGAATGCGCGTCACGGCCGACGTCTTCGGATTCACTGCGACCGACACAACAGAAATGGGAATCGGGCAGCGGTGGGAGAAATTCATCGATCAGGTAGATGTGGTATTGCCGATGGTGTATCCATCGCATTTCACCCACAACAGCTATGGGATCGCCTACCCCAATGCGCATCCTTATGAGACGTTGAATCACGCGTTCAAGGATATGATTGCACGCTCGGCTCCCTTCGAAAACGCGGCCAAGATCATTCCCTGGTACCAGGATTTCACGCTGGGTCCGCCGCGCTATGGTGTGCCACAGATTCGAGCTCAGGAAAAGGCAGGATACGACAACGGGTTCCAGAGCTGGATCCTCTGGAACCCGAAGAGCAACTATACTCTCGCGGCTCTCAAGCCGCAGAAGTAGCGCCGCTTAGCTGCTGCCGTTGCGGCGAGCTTCCATGCGTGCCTTGATGTCAGCGAGGTTCTTGTCCAAAGTAGCCTGCTGATCCGCAGTGAGCACCGCGCGAATCTCGGCGACCTGCTTCGTCTGAAGGTCCATCATCTTGGCGCGGGTAGCCTCGTCGGGCGGGCCGCCTACCGCTTGCGCCGCTTTCCGAAGTTCCATTTGCTGAGGGATGTATTTGTCGCGGATCGTTTTGATCTGCGCCTTCTGCGCATCTGAAAGAGTAATGTCCTTCAGAAGCATTCCACCCATGCGGTCCTGGCGTCCGCCGCCCTGTCCCTGCGGTGTCTGGTCCTGTGCCGCTGCGACCGACGTGGCGCCCACGCAAAGGGCAACAGCCAGCGTAGCGATGCGAATTGCCTTCATCCTGCTCTCCTGGAGAATACGTGTCGGGCGCCGGACTGACGCCGCGGATGTTATACGCCACAAACGGCAAAATGGTTGGGGCGTCCGCGGCACTAGGCGACGCGAACCAATCCGCGCGCCAAAGTTCACCCTCTTTCAGCGGGCAACTTCTTGACCTTCAAGGAGTTAGCATACACCCTAGCGCCTGACCGAAAACCTGCTATTCTTCCGGCCTGCCGCGGGCACATGAGCCTGCCGGTTTTTTGAAGGCCTGCTCCCTCCACGTGTCGAGCGCCGCTTGTGACTGCACCCGGGACTGCCGCCGAACTTCTCCCAACGATAACGACGCCACCTTCCGAGCAGCTCACTTTTCCGGTGAGTTGGCTCTTCGAGCACGCGGCAGCTCCAATCAAATACCGCTCGCTTGCGGACATAGCTCGGCCAGGTGGAGCGACATCCCACGACATCGACTGGCTTCCGTACTCGCACCGCCCGGCGATCAAGCTCGCCGTGGTCCAAAGCCGAGACGGCACGTGGAACAACTCGATTCTTTCTCTGCCGGGCAAACACAGTAGTGATTTCGCGAACATAGGAACGATCCCGGCGGTGCGACGACTTTTGGAGTACGGCTGGAGTCCAGACTCGCCGCCCCTCGTTCTCGCTCGACGACTCCTGTTCCGGCTGCTCGCTGAGGACAACGACCCTGCTTTTACATTCGAGCTTGGTACGAAGACCCGAGACGACGATATGGTCAGGCGCAGTCGCGGCATTTTTCGCGAAGCTGCCGCAGCTACGCTCGCGCAATGCGGGTACGAAAACGATCCAAGGCTTCGAGGGGCCGCGCGCCGAATCCTCGAGCGCACGGTCGCATATCTCAATTCCCCGCTAGGTGAAAAACCGTGGATGCGCGTGGGGAACACGCACGTCCTCGCTCCCGAATCCGCACCTCCTTCCATCTACACGCTCACGATGCTCGCGTACATGCCGATATTCCGGCACGAGCATTTTACGGCGGTCGAGCGCATCTACGATTGGATCACGCAGCCGCTGCCGAGACAGGATACGGTGCAACTGTTCGGGAAAAAAATGGTCCCCCAACCCCATCTGATCATGGGCGACGTTTTGCCGCATCGTAACGCGGTGGAGGCGGACGTACCCTTCGCGCTTCTGTGGCTCGAGACGATGGCCCGGCTGAATTTTCTGCGGCGCAATGAAGGTTGGTTGAAGCTTTACGACAGGTTCGTTGACGATCGAGACCGGCTCGGTGTTTGGCACCCGCATAAGGGCACGGATCGCCCCACACCGCTCAACGCCTGGGCGTGGCCTACTTTTCCTCTCGACGACGGTACAGGCCCGGAGTCCAAATGGACCGACGCGACGTTTCGCATAGGCGTGATCGCAAAACTGCTCGGCAGAGAAATTGAATTGATCTGATCGAATGAGCAGATCACCTCGCCGCGGTACTTTGAGTCCCGGCGAAATGTTCCCCGCAAATGAACCGGCATATCGCGTGAGCTACCCGCGACTGCGTTCCGGACTGAAGGTGCGCGTTGTCGAGCGCGGCGATCCACAATCCCCGTCCATCTTGTTCATCCACGGCTGGGGCTGCACAGTCTACGTCTTTCATCGCAACATGCCCGCGATCGCGGAGGCGGGGTTCCGCACAATCGCAGTAGACCTCAAGGGTCATGGCTTGTCCGACAAACCAACCGCGCCCGACGAATTTTCGGTCGACTCATTAGTGGAGCACGTGCGCGATATCATGGATGTTCTGGAGCTCGAACAGACCGTTTTGGCGGGCCACTCCCTCGGTGGATCCCTCGCGTTTCATTTCGCGGCACGCTATCCGGCCCGTGTTCGACGGCTCGCACTCCTCTCGCCCGTCGGGATGAAAGGAGTCCCACTCATGTGGTTTTACCGTGCTCTGACGCCGCGGTTCCTCGATCCACTATTCCAGCGCGTCAGGTCACCACTACTCGTACAGATTGCGTTGTGGCGAGTCTATGGACGGCGGGGCCGGTTCACCAAACGAGACGTCGAGGAGTTGTTCGCGCCGTCGCAATTTCCCGAGTACTCGGTGGCGGTGCGGGAACTGCTCCACGCGTACGACTGGAATGCCGCGAAAACCCGCCCGCTGAAGACGCTGGATATCCCGGCTATCGGAGTATGGGGCACGCGTGACCACCTGATGCCTGCCGACGGAATGGGCAGTTTCATCGCTTTGCTCCCTCGTATCGTCCTGAGCGCAATTCCTGATGCGGGACATGCGATCACGATGGAAACTCCGACTGAAGTCAACGCAGCTTTGCTCGCGCTGCTACGAACGAACTTTGCGTCGGGCGCCGCGTGCTGACGCCGGGCCCGCCGGCTGTGGGATGCACGGACGTATATTACGCGTAGATGATTGAGGACAAGACCAACGCGGGGCTGTCGTTTGCCGATCTCAACCTCGCGACCGAAGTGTTGCAGGCGGTAACAGACGCTGGATATACGCACCCGACACCTATTCAGCAGCAAGCGATTCCCCTGGCGCTCGCCGGACGTGATCTGATCGGCCTGGCGCACACAGGTACGGGGAAAACGGCCGGGTTCACGCTCCCCATCATCCACAATCTGATCAGTGACCCCATCACTGATGCCCACGGCAAGCGGCTTCACCGGGTCCGCGTTCTCATCCTGACGCCTACACGCGAGCTCGCCGCCCAGGTGGAGGAAAGCTTCAGAAAATACGGCAAGCACACTGCGCTGCGCGTCGTACCGATTTTTGGTGGCGTAGGGATTGAGCCGCAATCGAAGGCGCTGAGAAGCGGAGTCGACGTCGTCGTTGCCACGCCGGGTCGGCTTCTGGATCACATGGAACGCCAGAACGTCGTCTTCGACGATCTCGAGGTTCTCGTTCTCGACGAGGCCGATCGGATGCTCGACATGGGATTTGCGCCACAGCTCAATCGGATCGTGAATGAGATCCCACCGTATCGGCAGACTCTTCTCTTCAGCGCGACGATGCCACCAGAAGTCGAAGCGCTCGCCCGGAAATATCTACGAAAGCCGGTTGTGGTTCAGGTTGGACGTCGATCCGAGGCAGTCGGGACGGTCACCCATGCGGTGTACCCGGTGCCGCGCGCGCGCAAGAGCACGCTCCTCGTCGAGCTCCTCAAGGAATCGGCAATGGATTCAGTGCTGATCTTCACGCGCACCAAGCATGGCGCGGACCGCGTAGTGCATCACCTCGAGGACCAGGGAATTGCGGCGACCGCAATGCACGCCGACAAGTCGCAGGGCGAGCGTACGAGAGCGCTCGATGATTTCAAATCGGGAAAGATTCGCGTGCTCGTCGCAACCGACATTGCGCAGCGGGGACTCGACGTGTCAGGAATAACACACGTCATCAACTACGATGTCCCGCAACAGCCCGAAGACTACGTCCATCGCATTGGAAGAACGGGTCGCGCCGCGGCTACCGGCGATGCCTATACCTTCATGTCAACCGACGAGATCGCAATGGTACGAACCATTGAGCGCACTATTGGTCAGCGCATACCGCGGATATCCGTTCCTGGCTACGATTTCGGGACTACTGCCGAGACGACTACCGGCACCGTCGAGGAAGGGGGCAGCGATGAGAATGTCGGCGCGCAGGCGTCGGAGATCAGTGTCTCACCCGACCAAGCCTCGACACGACGACGGTATCGACGGCCGAGTTCCGTCGGACGACGACGCTGAGGTTGGCGGCGCCATAGCCCATCCCGGTCGCCGAGTAACTCATGAAAGTCCGGGTTGTCGACAGACGGACGTCATGCTCGATTCCGACCTCCGCTCTGCGCAACGTGTCTCGACCCGACCTGACGTAAATCGCTCGTCGAGTAGTGTCGATCTCGACTGTCGTCTGGCCTGCCTTAGCGATGGCGATGTGTCGAGCAGCGCCGAAAAGCGTTTCGATCTCCGTCACTGCTCCACGGACGCGAATCTGGTCGAGAAAAGTTGCGGCCCGGGGAATCGCTATGGCCGAAAGTATGCCGAGGATGCAGAGCGTCACCGCCAGCTCGATCAGGGTGTAAGCAGATCGCATCGATCCTTCCGCTGAGTTGTCTGGTTGAATAGCATATGACTGACACACCACTGCCGACCGTACCGAATCAGTCGGACGTATCCATTCCGTCCCGAGCGAAAATGAAAGGCTCCTTCCTGTACAGCGTTGCTCTGAGTGCGCTCATCATTGCTTGTTCCCCACCTCCACCGCCGTCCACACCTGCTCCGGTGGTGCTGCCGACAACGCCGGCGGGATTTCAGATGGACACGACGCTTACTGCCGACCGGGTCCCTCCGTTCCGGCCGGGACCACTGATTGTGTGGGGTCCTGAGCCTGCGGGCGTTGCCCACGCCGAAAGGGTGCGCACCTACGATCTCCAGCATCAGTCAACGACAGTGCGCTTCGACTGGTCGAGGAACGCGGTGGTGGGCACAACAACACTGACAATCGCTGGGTTGCCTGGCGCGCCGCCTCTCGCGAACGTCGCGATTGACGCAGGAGATATGACTATCAAGCGCGTCGCCGCTAATAGCAGGCCTCTGAAATACGATTACGACGGCCACACGCTGACGGTGCATCTGGCGCGTCCGCTGCACGCAGCCGCGAAGACTTCCATCACCATCGACTACGACGGTGCTAACCGGACAAAAGGGGCTTACTTCCGTCCAGCGCGCCACATCGTTTGGACTCAGGGAGAGACGGAAGACAACCGGTACTGGGTTCCTACGTACGATTTCCCGAACGACAAGACCACCTGGGAGTTTTACATCTGGACTGCCAAAGGCGAGCGCGCGTTGTCAAACGGTCGCCTCGCGGGGTCGCGAGTGGTAGGCGACAGCATCGAGTGGCATTGGGTTCTCGAAAAACCGGCGTCAACCTACCTCATGACGACCGTCATCGGCAACTACACGGTCCTGCAGGATAAACCGTGGCGCACTGCAACAATCGGGTATTGGACGTACCCTGATTCTGTCGATGCCGCGTGGCGCGGATTCGGGAAGACTCCTGCCGCGGTCGACGTCTTCTCGCGTAAAACCGGCGTGCCGTATCCGTGGAACAAGTACGACCAGATCGTCATTCCCGAATTTCAGTATGGCGGAATGGAGAACGTGACGGCGACGTCGCAGAACGACACCGAGATATTGTTACCCGCGTGGGCGGTCCCAGAGATAAGTGCGGACGATCTCATGTCCCACGAGCTCGGTCACCAGTGGTTCGGTGACCTTCTGACCACCAGGCGCTGGGCTGACGTCTGGCTGAACGAAGGATTTGCGACCTTCATGGAGCAGATCTTCCGCGAGGAAGACAAGGGAGTCGACGAAGGTGCCATCGACCGTCTCGGCACGCACGAACAAACGATCGAAGCGGACCGCCGCGCTCGTCGCCCAATCGTGTATGGGAAATGGGTGAACGATCCAATCGAAGTTTTCTTCAGCGGCCACATCTATCCCAAGGGCGCGACGATTCTCCAGATGCTTCGCCATCAGCTTGGCGATGCCGCGTTCTGGAAAGCCATGAATCACTACACGACCTCGCACGAGTACGCTAACGTGGTCACCGCGGATTTGGAGAAGGCGTTTGAGGAATCGACCGGAAACGATTACAAGACCTTCTTCCAGCAGTGGGTGTACGGCGCCGGATTCCCCATCTTCCAGGTATCCTACCGGTACGACCCGTCAAGCAAGCGGGTGACGGTCAGTGCGACAGAGGTTCAGCCTCGGGACAGCCTTACCGGATACTTCGACGTGGACTCGGACATCGAGGTAAGAACCGACAGTGGAGTGGTCCACTTCGTCGTGCCAGTGAGAAATGGCAATGGCGAAGCAGGCGCGGATCTCAAAGCGCCGCCGCGCTCGATTCGTTGGGATAAGGGCGATTGGATACTCGATATAACTGATTTCCCTCGCTCAACTGCGATGATGCGGTACCAGCTCGTCAACGACGACGACGTTCTCGGTAGAACGGAAGCTGTTGACGTCCTCGCTCAACGACCGACCGATCGACTGGCGCTTGACGCGCTCATTCGCTCTGCACGGAACGATCGCTTCTGGGCGGTTCGCTCGAGGGCGGTCGATGCTCTCGGCCAATGGGCGAGTGACTCAAGCAGGGCAGGGAGCCGCCCGATGCAGGATGTGAAGGGCGCTCTGCTCCAGGCGACGTTCGATCCGGACGCACGAGTCCGACAGTCGGCCGCCGACGGGCTTGGACACATGCCGATTAGCGGCAAAACGGCTCAGGATGTAATCGTCCGAGTCAGGAGTCTCGCACGCACGGACCATTCACTCGTTGTACGCGGTGCAGCTCTGGCTGCCGACATTCGGCTGGAGAAAGCTGCGGCTATTCCCCTCGCAAAACAGCTAATGGCCCCCATTGAGTGGGAAGATGTGATTCGGCGGCAAGCCGTAAACGCTCTCAAGACGATCGATAGTCCCGAAGCGCGGCAACTCGTGCAGCAGTACAGTCCTCCCGGACAACAATGACGTTACCGACAACTTATCGATGAAAATCAGCATCGAATACTGCACTGTTTGAAACTACGAGCCGCGAGCTGTCGGTCTGGCAGCTGAGATTCGTGAACACTTTCCCGCTGCGGAGGTAAAAATGATCCCGTCGCGGGGAGGCAAGTTCGAAGTGCTTCGCGACGGCATTCCTGTTTACGAGAAATCAAAGACAGGTCGCCACGCGAAACCCGGTGAGGTGATTTCGCTTATAGCGGAAAAACCCTGAGTTTTATTCGTTTTTTTGCACGGCCAAAGTGTACTAAGAGAGCGTCCTTTCAGGGTGACAAGGCGCTGACAATTCGGTCGTCAATGTTTAGCTAACAGGTTGAAACCAAAGGACTTAGCCTCTATGGACCGATGTGGCACCCCTCGTGCACCCTGTACCCGCATGATTCGGCATTTTAGGTATCCCTCGCTCACTTCTTTTCATCGCCTTCTCTTTGCCGCCGCGGTGGGGTTATTCGTATCGGCAGGAGTCGCGGAAGCGCAGCGTCCTGTTCCAGCGAAGCCCAAGCAGGACGAAGGGCAGCAGTCCAGACGTGAGCAAATCGTTCCGCCGGCATTTTATCCGCCGGCCGGTATGTGCCGGATCTGGATCAATGAGGTACCGGCCGGTCGTCAGCCCGCGCCGACAGATTGCGCGTCGGCGGTAAGAAACCGGCCAACGAACGGAAAGGTTTTGTTCGGCGACGATCCGCCGAAAAGCAAGAAGACCAAGTCGCAGAACAAAAAACAGAGCCCAACGGACGATCTCGTTGATCTCATCAACCGGAGGATTTCACGATGAAGTTACTTGCGATCACTTTTGCGCTTGCGGGCACAGTCGCGGCATCCGCGGGTGCCCAGGCGCTTCCGCGCTCAGGAACCGTCTATCAGCAGACTCAGACGAGCTGTGCCTACAATCGCTCCACTAACAGCGTTGGAGACATCATCTTCGGACGTGGGAGCAATGCAGCCAATTGCCAGGACGTCTACAGCCGCCAGGATGGCGCGTGGTACCAGGTCGGTCAGGGCTCACGTAACAACTCCATTTACGAGCGCCGCGTAACCGATCGCCGCGGAAATCTGGTGATTCAGCGCGCGCGCAGAAACCGCAACGGCACATTTACGATCTTGAGCACACGCGTCGCGAGCTCGAATGACAGAGAGTGGAAGAGGCAAGAGAAGGCTCGGGAAAAGGCCTATAAGCAGTCGCAGAAAGACAACCGCATTCACAGATAGGCATGAATTCAATCGGCCCGCAGAAGTTTCCCTTCTGCGGGCCGTATTCACTTTGAAGGAGTCATTATGAAGCTCATGATAATCGGGGCAGCTCTCGCCGGAATCGCGGCGGCGGCGCCTCTCAGCGCACAGAGAATCCCCACCAGGGGCAATAGTCAGGGCTGCACATATTCCCGGACGTCCGGAGTTGGCGCCATCATCTTCGGTCGAGGCACCAATACGGCTTCAAACTGCGCCAATGCCAGCAACAGCGGCTGGTATGCAGTTGGAAGCGACGGTAATGGCGGCACGATTTACGAGCGTCAGACGCGTGACTCGAACGGCAATCTGATAATTCAACGCGCGCGCCGCGACCGAAACGGTAACTTCTCAATGATCGGTACTCGCGCTGTTAACGCGAACGGCACGTACAACAACGGCCGGTACAACAACAGCGGCGCTTACAACAACAGCGGCGCTTACAACAACGGCGCTTACAACAACGGCGCTTACAACAACGGCGGATACAATAACAGCCGGTATAACAGCTCTAACAGCCGTTACAACAGTCGGAACGATGGCGATGACGATGACCGCGGCAACGGTCATGGCAAAGGGAAAGGACACAGTCGCGGACACGATAAGGACCATAAGGACCATAGGAACAACGACAGGGACTAACCCTTTATTCAGAGAGCCGAGCGGCCTCGGAGAGATTTCTCCGAGGCCGTTTCGCATCTGGTGTGATCAGTGCACCTTCCAAAGCGGATGCCGCGACAAGTAACTGACCGCTATCTACCGCCTGATCACGCGGCGTTCGTCGCCGCCGAGCCTTCGACTGGAAGGTTGATCGTCATCGCGCCCACCCGCGCGGCGTGCGAAACCATCGAGCTGGCGCTGGGTCTCGACATACCGACCATCCTCGAGAAGCAACACGGCCGGGAGATACGTGAACTGGCCGCCGCGGGAAAGGGATTTGGTATTGTCGCCGGAACGGGGACGGGTAAGACACTCTCGATCCGACCAATCGCGCAAACAATTCTACGGGCACAGGATCTCAGAGTCGGAGTCGTGAATCGCGAGCGCGAGGCAACCCCGGAGACTCCCACCTGGAATGTCATCGTAGTGACGACTGGAATCGCGCGCCGCTGGTTTCAGGATGGCGATATCCTGCCGACCGACACGCTGGTAGTCGACGAAATTCATCAGACCTCAGCCGAGCTCGAGCTCTGCCTCGCGCTTGGGAAAAGGGTTGGTTGCCGTTTCATATGGTTGTCCGCGACGGTTGATCCTTCCTTCTACGCGCGCTACCTCGGCGCATCCGAAGTGCTCGAGAGCTCCGCCTTCGATCCGTCGAAGGCAGCGGAGGTCAAAGTCGTCCGGAGAGAGCCTCTCGGCTTTCTCGATGACCGGTTTCTCCAGCAGGTGGTCAAGGAACGTCGAGGTGTAGGGATGTTTCTTCCCACCCGCGCCGGCGTTGAAGAAGCCTCGCGCCTGGTGCAGGACCGCTTTCCCCGCATCAACAGCGCGTTTTATCATGGCGGAGAGCCAATCCGTATCATACGGCCCTTCCTCGAGGGCGAAGAGAAAAAACCGTATTTCCTTGCAATGACTGCAGCAGGGCAGAGCGCACTCAACGTTCAGGGCCTCGATACCGTCGTGATCGACGACACGCGCTTCGGAAACATCATCGAGCGCGGCAAGAACGTTCTCACCCGAATGCACCTCGGATCGAATGAGATTCTTCAGATGGCAGGCCGAGTGCACGGACGTGTCGCGGGAGGAAGGGTCTTCATCCTCTCCGATCGAGATATCCGCTTCGACGCACTCCGTCCGACCGCCCCAGAGTTTCAGCTCGCCGGCGATTCAGAGCGCGTCGCGATGACGTGTGCAGACCTGGGTGTTGCGGCGGACGAACTGGATCTCCCTGTCGCCCTAGATCGCATTGCGTATCGCAAGGCCGTGTCACTTCTCGAGCGACGCGGGATCATCGAGAATGGCCGACTTTCCCGTTACGGAAAAGCGGTTGAAGCGATGCCGGTTGACCGTCCCTGGGCGGAGTTGCTGGTAAACGCGGACGACGAGCTCGTGCCCTACCTCGCGGTTATGAGCTCCATTGAGTCGCTGCACCGGATGACCCGCGAAGATCGCGACCTTTCCGGCGTGACTGTGCCGGGAAGCGATCACCTCACTTCGTACAACCTTTACGCAGAAGCGTTTTCCCACTGTGGTTACATCGGCGAAGTCTATGGACTTCCCAGGCATCTCTTCGACGATATCATTGAAAAATGGGCAGAGCAGCGCGGCGTGCTGGTGAAGTCCATCGAGGATGCCGCCCTCGCATCGTCGAGCATTTACCGCAGCCTCGGACTCGAGCTGCCCGCGCGAATGGTCAATGCGCGTGATCACATCTATCGCAAGTTCACCACCCTGCTCGCGCAATACATGCCCTTCGACCTCGTCATCGACGAGCAAACAGCGGACGGAAGTGAAGCGAGAGTCTCGAAGACCAGTGTGTGCGGGAGCTGGGGCGCGATTGCCGGTTCGCTCCGCTACTTTGCGGATCGGTCCGGGATCCCTCGAGCGGCCATCGAAGGGACTCAGATTCCGCAGGAGCTGATCCGCCGGTACTCCACCCGGGGCAAACCGGAGCTGATTTACGATCCACGGCGCAAGCACGGCCCACTTGTGATCAGGAGTACACTCGAATATTTCGGGTTCGAGCTCGAGAGCGAGCTTGAAACTGTCGAAGAGTTTCCATCAGAGCTCGCACCAGCTGCGCGTCATCTTCTCGCGGAGGCGGTCGCTCGCGAAGAAGCGCGTCATCCTGCCGTGAAGAAAAATCATACAGCGATAGAGGAGATACGCGAGGCGTACAAGCGGTCTGGCGGTGAAACAGGCAGGCTTGGTCTCGGCGACCTTACGGCACTGTACGAGAAACAACTCGAAAACATCAACTCGCTGGACGAATTCAAAGCCGCGCGTCTCGTTGTCGATAGGGAGCGCTTTGTGCCGCGAGATCTTCGCCAGCGACTGAGCGGATTGCCGAGCCGGGTGACGATTCGAGATCGCGAAGTCGACATCGACTACGACCTCGAGGAACGCGCGGGCAATCGTGTCGGGGTTGCCCGTCTTCGCCTACCCGAGAAAATTGCCCGAACGCTGACCGAGCAGGAGATTCCGAGCCTCGATCGACCTATACGGTTCGTCGTACTTCGCGGGCAGCGTGGTGCTGTACGCGCGGATACGCTCGAGGACCTGCAGACGCGGCTCGCACAGCCCTGGTCTCCCGACGAAATAGAAGAGACGAGGGGCGATCCGGCTACCCTTTCGGTAGCGGAGCGCGAGGTACGTCGGATTGCAGGTGAGTTCCGGCGGAATCGTCATAGAGGCAAACGCGATGACCGTCATTCAGGTCGTCAGGGACGCGAGCGTGGGCGGGGCCAGGATCCGCGGCGCCGTCGTCGTCGGGGTCGCTGATGCGGGGCCACTGGCGCCGAATTTCCACGTCCGTATAATCCGCGCATGAGCGACCAACACTTCGCCAAACATTTTCGCGATCACCAGAAGGTCGTCGATGATTGCATTGCATCACTTCAGCCCGCGGCCGATGCAGCTTGTCTCGCACTCATTTCGTGCGTCGGTCGTGGGGGCAAGATTCTCGCTTTCGGAAACGGCGGGAGTGCGACGCAGGCGAGCCATCTGGTCGAAGAGCTCGTGGGCCGGTTCAAGGAGACAAGACGTCCTCTTGCGGCCGTCTCGCTCGTAGGTGATGCTGGAGTCCTCACATGCATCGCGAACGATTTCGGTTACGAAGCTGTATTCGCCCGCCAGGTCGAAGCGCTCGGCACGCGCGGAGATGTAGCGGTTGGAGTCACGACGAGCGGCCGCTCCGAGAATGTTTTGCGCGCATTCAAGGTCGCGAAGGAGAAGGGCGTGATCACGATTGCCTTATGCGGTAAGGACGGTCTGGCCAGGGAAGGAGCCGACCACGTAGTCTCGATCCCGAGTGCCAACGGAGCATTCGTTCAGGAGGTCCACCTGATGCTGCTCCACGTATGGTGCACGGCGATCGACGCCGCTATCGCAGCAGGGGCTCTTTAGCTGGAACCTACACCAGGCTGAGTCTCGGCCTTTCCTCGACAACTGACAAGGCGTCTTCGCGGTACGCGAGCCAGCCGGTAGTGCCGTTCGCAACCAGCTCCATCTCCGTGCCGAGTGGCAGTGTGAGGTTCGGAGTTTCGTGACCGGCGGGAAAGTCCATCAGGATCGGGACATCGAGATCCGATACGAGGTCGAGGAGGAAGTCCTCGAACTCATCCTCTTCGGAACGATCGAGGGAGAGCTGACCGAACACGATTCCGCGGACGTGTCGCAGAAGACCCGCAGCGCGTAAATGCAGCAACCGCTCGTCGGCAACCGACATTGGGTCGTGGATCTCTTCGAGGAACAGGATCGCATCGCGAGTATCTATCTCGTACGGAGTTCCAATCGACTGCTGCACGAGAGAGAGATTTCCGCCGGTGAGACGTCCGGTGGCTCGTCCCTGGCGCACGGCGCGAGCAATACCATTCCCGAGCATCGCGTCCGAACGAGGCGAGGTGAGCGAATCTAGAAGTGAAGAGAGTGTGGGGTCGCCAGGACGCGGTGCGAGATCGTCGAGAGTCGGTCCGTGAAAAACCCTCAATCCGGCCCGACGCATCAGCCACAGGTGCAACGCGGTGATATCGGAGTAGCCAACAAATGCTTTGGGATTCCGGCGAAACAGATCGGCGTCGAGGTAGGGTAGAATCCTGACCGCGCCGTAGCCGCCAGTGCCGCAGATCACCGCTTTTACATCAGGGTTCGCCCAAACGTCGATGAGATTCTGAGCGCGCTTTCGATCCTCGTTTTGCTGGAATCGGCGTGCTCGTCCAATTTCCGGCTCCAGCACGACGTTGTATCCCGCCTCAGTCATCGTGCGCACGCCGCGAAGCAGCCAGCCATCGTGTGGCGCATAGGAAGGCGCGACCACGCCAATCGTGTCACCTTTCCGAAGCGGCGGCGGTCGCAACAGTGATGGTGTCGGCGCTGGTTTGAACGGGGATGTTGGCGCGGTGTCGATCGGCGCCAGCGGTTGCTCCGCGGGATACGCTCCGAGTGATTCACTCATCGCAGCTTCTCGATGCGCATTCTCGACAGGGCACTGCTAGATTCAGAGGGTATGGCAGACACTGATGCGTCGGTTAAGATCACGCCCGATGCGGGCGCTAAACCTACTGGAAATATGCAGGCCAGCGCTCCCAACGGAACCTACTTTCGGAAGGGCTTCGGGCTCAAATCTGAAATTCAGGCAGAGCTGGACTCGGACTACACGGGCAAGCTCGTCGACATGCTTCAGGCGCGGGAGCACACTCTGACAGCGGGCGACGTAACCATTCGTTTGGCCAAGGAATTTGGGTTCTGTTACGGGGTAGAACGTGCGGTAGAGTACGCTTATCAGGCCAGAAAGAAATTTCCGGAACGTACTATCTATCTGGCCGGCGAGATCATCCATAATCCGCACGTCAACTCGAAACTCCAGGCGATGGGCATCACCTTCCTCATGCCCGCCGATGGTCGGATCGATTTCAGCACGGTGAGACCCGAGGATGTCGTAATTCTTCCGGCGTTCGGGGTCACTATCACCGACTTCGAGGTTCTCCGCCAGATCGGCTGCGTCATGGTCGACACCACATGCGGCTCAGTGCTCAATGTCTGGAAGCGGGTCGACAGCTATGCACGTGATGGGTACACGTCGCTGATTCACGGGAAGTACTATCACGAGGAAACCCGCGCTACCGCATCACAGGCAGGAAAGCATCCAGGCGGCCAGTATTTCATCGTGCGAAACATGGATGAAGCCCGGCTGGTCTGCGATTTTATCGAAGGCAGGATTACCAGTGGCGCACTGATGACACGTTTCGCGCACGCAGCAGCGCCGGAGTTTGATCCCGAGCGTGACTTGCGACGAATTGGAGTCGCCAATCAGACGACGATGCTCGCGCGGGAATCGCTGGCGATCGGGGACCTCGTAGGCGAGGCGATGAGACGCGCATATGGTGATGATTATGCGAACGAAAACTTTCGCACGTTCGACACCATCTGCAGTGCGACCCAGGAGCGTCAGGACGCGGTTGTGGAGCTGCTGAAGGAGCCGCTCGATGTCATGGTGGTGATCGGCGGCTACAACTCGAGCAACACTCTTTCGCTGGCGGCTCTCTGTTCTGAAAGTGTCCGGACCTTTCACGTAGAGGACGCGGAGGATATCGATCCTGCGTCTGCCACGATTCGTCACCGGCCGATGGGATCCCAGGAAGAAATCGAGTCTGAGGGTTGGCTCGCCGAATCGGGTCCGGTTCGGGTTGGCATGACGGCTGGCGCGAGCACTCCGAACAACAAGATCGGCGAAGCTGTTGGCCGAATTTTCGCTACTAGGGGAATAGACCCCAAAACGGTCCGTTAATACCTTTGCCGTGTTGTACCAGTTTGGCGTCGAAGAACGTCAAACTATTGGAAGGTTTCGGTCCGAGTTGTAGCTTCTGGACGTGGTTCGAAACTCCTGTTTTGGGGTACCGTAAGAATGGAAGGACGCGAAACTAAATCCGTGGAGGCTGAATGGACGTGTATGGTTCGGATACCGCCCCTGACGAAGAGGCGGGTGGTTCAAGCGGGGGCGATGTCTCGCCTGATGTCGGCAGCTGGTTCCAGCGTGGATCCGGCAGCGAGGCAGTATTGAACGACCGCGGCATCGCGGTTCCGGTCAACGCCATGCTCGATCGCGTCCGCGAAGCGGACGCACTCACCTTCGAGAACGAGAACAGCGAGGACTAAGCTTCCTTCGTCAGAAGAAAAAAGACCACCCTCTCGGGTGGTCTTTTTTTTGGTGGGCCTACTCTCCTGCTGCGCGGCGCCTCTTCGTTCGCTTGGGCGCGGAAGATTTCTTGCGGCCGATTGGAACGACGTTTACTTCCGCCGCGCGTTCGACGTCCGTCTCTGCCGGCGGAACCTGCCGGGGTTGCTTGTAGACGAAGCGCTTTCCTTCGTAATTGCGGAAGACGACTTCGTCGTCGGTTATCTGCTCCAGATACTCCGGAAGGAGCGGGACTTTGCCCCCTCCGCCCGGGGAATCGATTACGAAGTGAGGAACGGCAAGCCCCGAAGTCCAGCCTCGAAGCGCCTGGATGATCTCGAGCCCTTTCTGGACCGTCGTCCGAAAGTGCTCACCACCCGCCACCTGGTCCGCCATATATAGGTAGTAGGGACGCACGCGTGCCTTGAGGAGCTCGTGCATCAACTTCATCATGACCTTGGGGTCGTCATTAACGCCCTTGAGGAGCACGGTCTGGCAGCCCAGAGAGACACCCGCCCTCGACAGGCGATCGAGGGCCGCCACAGCCGCGGGCGTGAGCTCGCTCGGATGGTTGAAGTGGGTGTTCATGAAGATCGGGTGATACTTCTGCACCATCTCGCAGAACTCCGGTGTAATGCGCTCAGGGAGATGCGATGTGATCCTGCTCCCGATCCTGATGATCTCGATGTGGGGAATCGCTCGCAGCTGCTGGAACATGTACTCCAGTCTCCGATCGCTCAGCATCATCGGATCGCCGCCGCTCATGGTGACGTCGCGAATCTCGGTGTGCTCGCGCAAGTACGCGAATGCCGAGTCGAACTGATTGAGCGGAATCTTCTCCGGATCACCGACCTTGCGTCTCCGCGTGCAGAATCTGCAGTAGCTGGCGCAAACCGGGCTGACGAGAAACAGTGCGCGATCGGGATACCGGTGCGTGATATTCGGGACCGGTGAATCTCCATCCTCGTCGAGCGAGTCGATCACTCCGTCGACGACCTCGAGCTCCTCGACGGTCGGCACGTACTGCTGCCACATCGGATCGCCGACTTCCTTGATCTGCTCGAGCGCGGCGGGAGTAATCCGCATCTGAAAATTATCAAAGGCCGGCTGCAGGGCTTCGACGTCGATCACGTCGCGGCCGAATTTATCCGCCAGCTTCTCGAGTGTTCCGATGCTTTGATCCTTGATGATCTGCTGCCAATCGCTCATGCGTGCACCACTCCGGCCCCGTCAAGGGCGTTGTTGATGATCAGAAGCTTCAACCGAGTCCCGACAGCCGGAGCGTGTGTGCCCAGCGGTCGGCGTAATTCTCGCCGCGTTTTGCGAGAGCGTGGTCGCAGATCCGGCGAATGAGCTGCGAGTATCCAATAGTTGCGACTCCAGCCATGCGTGCGAGTCCCGCATTCGGCGAGATGTCCGGGTTCGCATTTACCTCGAGCAGCCACGGACGGCCGGATTGATCGATCCGGAAATCGCAGCGCCCATATCCTTCTCCGCCGACGACGTTCCATGCCGCGCGTGCGATTACGGAGAGCTCATTGGCGAGGTCCTCCGACAAATCCGCAGGACAGTTCGGTATTGCGCCAAGATCTTCGTCGCTGCCCGTCTCCCACTTGGAACGATATGAGACGATGTGCCACATCCCGCGCGGCATCCTTCCGAAGTCGATTTCCGCAATCGGAAGCATCTCCTCACCTATTATCCCGACGTTTACCTCCCGTCCGTCGATGAACCGCTGAACGAGCACCTCGTCCCAGCCTTCGAGCATCGCGGTTATTCTGGCAGTGAGGGCGCGCATGCTTCTCACCACCGACCGCTGCTCAATTCCAACTGAGGCGTCCTCTGCGACCGGCTTGCATATGGCTGGGAATCCCACACTCGTTACGTCGTCGCCGCGGCGGACGTGAGCCCAGCGTGGAACTGGCAATCCGGTCCGGTCGAGTACCGCGTTGACGAGATTTTTTCTCAGCGTGAGCGCTGTCGTCCAGCTCGAGCTGCCGGTGAACGGAACTCCAAGCAACTCCAGAACGGAAATCACCATCGACTCGTAGACGGCCTCGCCGTCGATGCCTTCGCAGAGGTTGAAGACCAGATCGAACTTTCCCTTCCGAACTCGCTCGATCCAGCGTCCGTCGTCGC
Organism: Gemmatimonadaceae bacterium; assembly: GCA_050733435.1. Taxonomy (GTDB): domain Bacteria; phylum Gemmatimonadota; class Gemmatimonadetes; order Gemmatimonadales; family Gemmatimonadaceae; genus UBA4720. The sequence goes on from JBOHTB010000118.1 coordinate 20,376, forward strand.
TGACAGGAACGCGCACTACGTCGGTTGCCCAGTCGAGCAGAGCAGTTTCGACTGCCTCGATGGATTCGAGGAGCTGCACCTCCGGCGCTTTTCCAAGGGCGGACAGCCCGTCGAACAGCAACGCGATTTTCATGGCGCGGTTCTCCTTGTTGCTACGTTCAGCTCAACCCGCGGCCAGCGCGGGCTCGCCGCGGGCGGCGCTCGACGGCAGTGCCGGTGCGAGCGTCACGCCTTGCCGAGCGGCGGCGTACCTCAAACAGCTCTGAATCAATTCGTCGTATCCGATCCCCGCGGCGCGTGCCGCCTTCGGCAGACATGAGTTGTCAGCCGGATCGGGAAGAATTCCCGGGAGCGGATTCACCTCGAGGATGTTGGGCACCCCTGACCCATCGAGCCGGACATCGATCCGCGCCCAGTCTCGGCAACCGAGCACGCGAAACGCGTCGAGGGTAACCCGCTCGATAGACGCGTGAAGCTTTCTCGTGATACGCGCCGGACACTGAAAAATGTCGAGGGGTTTCTCTGGACGGTCCCACACGAACTTCGCATCGAAGCTGTAAATCGGCAGCGCTCCCTCAGGGAGCGTCTCGAAATTCATTTCAACGATCGGAAGAACGCTTGCATCTTCGCCGTTACCGAGTACCGCGCAGGTGAACTCCTGGCCGGGCAAGAACTCCTCGACGAGCACTGGCTGGTCGTAGTTCTCGAGGAGAAACCGGATCTGCTCCCGGAGCCGAGCGCGGTTTGAGCAAAGGTTGGCGTCAGTGATTCCTTTCGATGATCCTTCGTGCAGCGGCTTGACGAAAAGAGGAAATCCGAGATCGCGCGTCCGCGCGTCGATTTCACCATCTGAGGTGACAACGGCGAATCGAGGCGTCGGGATTCCATTAAAGGCGAGTGTCTCCTTCGTTCTGGCTTTATCGAGGCAGAGCGACAGAGTGAACGGATCGCTTCCAGTGTAGGGAATGCCGTAAAACTCACAGATGGCGGGGACGTGTGCCTCACGGTTCGCGCCGCGAAGTCCCTCGGCGATGTTGAAGACGATGTCTGGTTTCGACCGACGGAGCCGCTCCGGAAAATCCTCTGTAGCCTCGAGGCGGATGACTTTTCCCATTCGGGAAAGAGCGGATTCCACGGCGGTGATCGTGACTGGACTATCCCACTCGGCGAACTGATCGCGGGCGATTAACTGCGCGACGGAGAGGTTGGCGATTCTACTTGGAGGCTCTTCATCGGGACGCGAAAGCTCCCCGTCTTCCTGACGGCCGCCCGAAGAAAGTGGGCTGGCGAGCTCTGATGGCTCGGGTTTCTGATTGTAGGCGAGTCCGATAAGAGTCATCGACACCCTACGAGAACTCACGCGATCGAATCATGCACACGAGTATATAAACGCCAGCGAAGTGGCGCAATAATTATTCCGCGCTTCGAGAAGAAATTTTTCTGACGAAAAAAACTTTTGTCGAAAATTTTCAGACTTTGTGGTACACGATCCTCGCCGCCTCGCGGCGATCGTCTGCCGCGTAGATCTCGAAGTCGGAAAAAAATGCCGGGCTCTCACTCGAGAGAAGCTTCACGATCGCCACCGCGCAGCGCCGAATCTCCAGCTCGGCGCCTTCGCTCGAGCGAAGCTCCAACATCGTTCGCCACGCCCGTGCGTTGGCGGTGACGACGATTTTCGTCTCGGTGGAGTTCGGAAGAACTCCACGCGCTGCCTCCCTGGCCATCTTCCGTCGATGGACCTTGTCGGTCACCCAGCCATAGCGTTCCATCAAGTGCTCGACGAGCCGGACGTAGGTTCTCTGCGCCTCGTCGATCTGAGTCCGCCATTCCTTCTCGAGCGTCTCGTCTCCGATGATCGCCGGAGGCACGACGAAGTTCGCGTCGGACTCGTCGACGTAGCGCTGGCTCAATTGACTATAGGCGAAGCCAGCGCGATGCCTAACGAGCTCGTGAGTGAGTGAGCGGCTAACGCCCTCGAGGAGCAGCGAATAGTTCGCGTGCTCCAGGACGCTCCCATGCCCCTGCTTCTTGATGTTCTCGAGATACTCACGTGTTGCGCGACTCGCCGGGTTCTTTTGACTCATGTAGCAAAGTCGGCCGGCAAACTCGGCCAGCTTCTCACCGTCCGTACTTTCTCCAAGCCAGTTCACCTTGAGATGACCGGGTTCGAGGAATTCCGGGCGCGCGAGGAGTGTGAGGCGGGGCTCGGTATAGATCAAAGGTCTTCGTGTGGATTGTGGCGAAGGCGGGGAAAGCGGCAGAAAGCTAAGACGAACCGCGGATCAATGACAGCCGGAACTGACTGTATGCTCTCGCCCTTACCACAGCGTCGAGAGCCGCCCGCGCTTCGGAAGGAAGAGGCGGAAGTGCTGGGTCGTACTTTATCTCTTCGATAGGCTTCTGACCCGGAAGTGGCACTTTTACCCCCGGATTGAAAATGTTCTGCGGGTCGAAAGATTTCTTCACCAGCGCGAAGGCGCGCAAAGCCTCCTTGTTCCAGACGCGACCCAGAAGCGGCGTCCGAAGGCGTCCATCACCGTGCTCGCCCGTCAGCGTACCGCCCAATCTGGATGTCAGCGCTACCACGTCGTCGAGCAGTCCCTGAACCTTGTCACGCCAATCGGACTCCTCAACGGCAACCAGTGGGTTGACGTGTACGTGCGCATCTCCCGCGTGCCCGAAGATCACTCCCGGAACTTTTCGATTCTCGAGCGCGTCGCGCACACCCTGTACGTAGTCGGGGAGCTTTGGCACGGGCACCGCGCCGTCTTCGATGAACTGCATCGATGTCGATTGAACGAGCGCCGCGAGGATCGGGCTGGCCGCGTGTCGCAGCTCCCAGAGCGCGTGCTCGCTCGAAGGCGTGAGTGCGACGTCGACGGCTGTCGCGCCGGCGTCTTTGAACGCAGACGCGAGCTCCTCTGCTCTCGACCTGGCTGCGTCGCTCGTCTCGGCCTCGACTTCCGCCAGAAGAATCGCAGCCGCGTGCGACATTTCCTTGTGAAGAGAATCGTTAGTGCCGGAGGCCTTCGCCGCGTAATCCAGGAAAGTCTTGTCGAGCAGCTCACACGCGCTCGCGCCCGCCTCCACCGCCTTCATCGCGCCGGCGGTTGCGCTCTCCAGCGACGGAAAGGAGCCAAGTATGCTGCTCGTTGCCGCGGGTACCGGCGAAAGCAGGAATTGGATGCCGACGATTATCGCGAGTGTGCCCTCACTGCCCACCAGCAGATCGACGAGCTCCGCACGGGCTGCGTAGTCATGAATTGCGTAGCCCGAGGATTCCTTGCGAACACCGGTATGAGCTACCGCCCGACGTTTGTCGATCGCGACAATCTCGCCATGAGCGTCGCGAAGAAACCGCACTATTGCATCGATCCTTCTCGACGGGGTCTGACCGCGCGTGATGACTTCTCGTTCGCCGTCGCTGAAAACGCAATCGAGCGCGTTCACCCAGGGCCGAACAGATCCATATCGCAGAGTGTGCGCGCCGGATGCGTTCGTCGAAGCCATGCCACCGAGCGTGCAGAAGCTTCCGCTCGAGGGATCGACGGGCAACCTGAGTCCGCGCCGTTGCGCCTCGATGTCGAGAGTCGACCAAAGGACACCGGGCTCAGCCCAGACAGTTCGCGCTCGTTCGTCGATGGTTCCGAGGTGATCGATTCGAGAGAGGTCGACGATCACGCCTTTGCCGATCGCGCCCCCCGGCATGCTGCTGCCGGAGCCGCGTGGAATCAGCGCGGTTCGAGTCGCGGCGGCCCACTTGACGAGCACGATGACATCTTCGGCGTCGATCGGCACGGCTACCGCTATAGGAATTGCCCGGCCGATGCCCGCGGCCTCCGAGTACATCGCGCGCGCCAGCTCGTCCTCCCGGAAGGTTCCCCGAAATCCAGGAGGGCTCACGACACCGGCCCAACGCTGCGCCGTGAGTGTTTCACAATCCGAGGCTGCTGACTTTGGGCGGATTCACCGAGTAATCGTAAAATCCCTTTCCGGATTTCTTGCCAAGCATACCAGCCAGCACCATTCGCTTGAGCAGCGGCGGCGGCGCGTATCGCTTTTCGCGGTATTCGGCGAACATGATCTCGGCGATCTTGCAGGTGGTGTCGAGCCCGACGAAATCGAGAAGGGTGAACGGTCCCATAGGATAGCCGGCTCCGAGTTGCATTCCCTTGTCGATATCCTCGACGGAGCCGACGTTCGACTCGAGTGCGTTGATCGCGTCGAGCATATACGGCACCAGGAGCAAATTTACGATGAAGCCCGAGCTGTCCTTTGCGCGAACCGGATCCTTGCCGAGCGCCCGGACAAAGGTAAGCGCGCGCTGCTCTGTTTCCTCGCTGGTGGTGATGGTGCGCACGACTTCGACGAGCTTCATCACAGGCACGGGATTGAAGAAATGAAGACCGAGCATTTTGTCCGGCCGTCCGCTTGCCGCAGCCATTGCGATGATGGTCAAGCTCGAAGTGTTCGACGCAAAAATCGCATCCGGTCCGGCAACTCGATGAAGCTCCGACCACAGCGCATTCTTGACCCCGAGATCCTCGACTACTGCTTCTACGAACAGGTCAGATGCGGCGAGCTCATGGAGATCTGTCGCGAATCTCAGGTTCTTGAGGGTTGTGTCGCGCTCGGCGGGGGTAGTTTTGCCGCGCTCGATGCCTTTGGCGAGTGATTTCTCGATCGACTGCCGTGATTTCGCGCAGAGTGCTTCCGACACTTCGCGCACCACCGTGGGGAAACCGGCACCAGCTGAGACCTGCGCGATACCGCTTCCCATCAGCCCTCCGCCAAGGACGCCGACGGTCTTTATCGCTTTCATCGGACGACTCCGGATGTGTTCTGAGAATCCTTCTTTTTCATTCTATCAACGCGACAAGCGTGGCCGTGGAGCTATGGCATCGAGAAATCCTGCTCGCGTAAGCTCGCCATGCTCCAGTCGATCGAGGACCTGCTCGAGCGCGAGCTGCACGCTGGACAAAACTCCCCGATGGCTGCGCGCGATCCGGTAGCCTCCAGCGCTACCTCCAACAAGCGGGAGGAACGCAGCGCCGGCGGCAACGAGAAGCGGAAGATGCGCTACGACGAGGGCGAGACCCACTAGACCGCCTGCCACTCCTCCGGCGCCAACGATCAAGCTTCCCACGCCTACGCGCCGGGCGCGACTTTGGTGGATGTCTGCATCCAGTCTCACCACGACCCGACTCGGGTCGACGGAGAGCACGGTGGCAGAGACTTGTCGTGCTTCTACGAGATAGTATCCGTGGCCGCTCAGATTTACGGTGCGCTTCAACTTGCCGAACAAGCCGCGCTGCGGCTCCCAAGTGATCCGATCCGAAAAACGGCGTTGGACCTGGAGACACTCCTCGCGCTGCATCCATGCGTCGATCACGGCGAGCACGTCGCGCGGGGTGCCGGGAACCGTGCGTGTCGCAGTCGCGAATCCCGCTCCAGCAATTTGCGCGATCAGTCCGCGCTCCTCGGGCACGTTCACCCGGGTACGCTCCTCGGCGAGCGCCTGATTCACGGTCGCGGGACTCAGTCCGACTTCGTTCGCGATGTCGCGGAGCTGACTTTCGCTTATGAGCTCGCTCGAATCCGGAATAGCTCCGGCGCCCTGCAGCTCCGACGCGCGAGCAAGAACGCGCTCGAGTGCCTGTCTGTCGAGCGATGTCTGTCGAGCGGGGACCGGCGACTTTTCATCGGGCATGCAGAATTATATCTGCTTAAATCCCTCCGAGTACGACGTCGAGCTGACGGCTGAGGGCGTCTCGAATTACATCGGGTAGCGCGAAGGTCGCTATGAACGTCGACTGGAGATTGGCACCCACTGGCCGATTCACCGACGCCAGGTAATAGCGCATGTAGCCGTCGAGCAGCTCCGGCGAGGTGCGCTGGATGAGGAGCGCTCCGCCGCGCACCGCCGCAGAACTCTGGTAGCGGTCGCCAACTCCGGTGCGACGCTGCTCCGGTGTGATGTTGTCGGTCACGGCGGTTGCCGCCACTCCGGAGATTGCTTCGTGCGCAATGACGTAAATCGCTTCAACGGCGTCGTTCGGGCGCTCCGGGAAGGTCACCGTGAGCGTGTTCGACTGGCGCCCGTTGGTCAAAGATCTGCCTTCACCATCGAGGGGGAGGGAAAGGAGAATATCTCCGGTGGCCTGCTGGGTGTTGTTGAGGAAGCGCTGCATTCGCGGCCTATAGGTCCGCTGCCAGAGTGAATCTACAAACTCCAGCACGTTGCTCTTCTCGCGCTGCTGCTCTACCCAATAGGAGTGGTAGAACTTGCTGCTCTCGTCACTCAGCGACAAGGTGAAAAGACGGAGCCAATCGCGGTCTGCCGAGGTTGGGAAATATGCCGCGAGGAAAGCAAACGCGTTGGCCTGCTGCTGGGAGGACGCTCCGCGTGGGTTACCATCGGCGCGAATGAAGGCGTCGACGGCCTGCGTGAGGTCCGTCCACGAGGCGAACGAAAGAGGTACGAACTGCGCGTTCACGAGTTGTGGATTCGCGATGAGACGGGCGCGGAGACGATCGCGATTTGCATCGAGCAGCGTCACAACGTTGGATCTGTTCTTGAGAACGGTCATGTCGGTGCTGTATCCGCGCTTGAAAAACGGCACGAAAGTGGTGTCTTCCTGGAGCATCGCGTAGCCGTGCAGCCAGAGGTCGACGTGCTCTCTGGTTTTCACTGGCCAGATAACGGTCGGTGCGCCAGAGGTTTGGTCGCTGCCGCCGTTGATTACCGTCCCGCCTCCTCCACCACCCACTGACGCGCACGAAGCCGATACTCCCAAGACACCCACGACCGTGAAGACGCGTATCAGCTGCCTCATACTTTCCTCTTCCGCGCCGAGGAGCGCGGTCTAATGGATCGATTCGATTACCACGGCGATGCCCTGGCCACCACCGATGCAAGCAGTCCCAAGGCCGTATCGTTTGTGCTGTGCGTGCAAGGCATGCAGTAGATGGGCCGTGATCCTTGCCCCCGATGCGGCAAGCGGATGGCTCAGCGCGATGGCGCCTCCGTGCACGTTCAAGCGCGCGCGAGGAAGTGACATTTCCCGCTCCACCGCGCAGGTCTGGGCCGCGAACGCTTCATTGACCTCGATCAGATCCATGTCATCGATTGAGAGTCCCGCCTTTGCGAGCGCAGCTTTCGACGCTGGCACGGGACCGATGCCCATGATGGACGGATCAACTCCCGCGACGCCCCACGAGACAAGACGTCCGAACGGTTTCAGCCCGCGCTCGGTCGCGTACGCCTCGCTGGCTATAACCATTGCGCCAGCGCCGTCGCCGATGCCGGACGCATTTCCAGCAGTGACCACTCCACCTTTCCGGAATACCGGTTTGAGTGCCGCCAATTTCTCCGCCGAGGTGTCGGGCCTCATGTGCTCATCCCGCGAAAGTTCGTCGGGTTGCCCGGTCTTGGGATTTTTAACTGGCACCGGCACGACTTCGTCCTCGAACACGCCGCTCTCCCAAGCTGCTTTTGAGAGCTGCTGGGATCGAAGCGCGAACTCGTCAACGCATCCCCGATCGAGCTTGTATCGCTCGGCGAGGTTCTCCGCAGTCTCCGCCATGCCAAGTCCGACGTAGGAGTCTGTGAGCCCTTCCCAGAGGACATCTTCCATCACGGGTGATCTGCCGAGCGGTGTTCCCCAACGAAGTCCGCGGGTGACGTGCGGAGCCTGGGACATCGACTCGGCGCCGCCGACGAGACACACCTTCGCATCGCCGAGAATGATTTCCTGCGCGCCGCTGACGACTGCCTGAAATCCGGACCCGCAGAGACGGTTGAGCGTGAGCGCGGATGTCTCCTGGCGACAGCCTGCTTTCAGAGCGACGTGACGAGCGAAATAGATCGAGTCGCTCGTGGTGTAGAGAACATTACCGAAGATCGTCTGGTCGATGTCCGTTGCGGACACACCAGCACGAGTGATAGCGGCCTTTGAAGCGTGGACGGCGAGATCGATGGGAGAAACGTCCTTAAGCTTGCCACCGAATGTGCCGAACGGCGTGCGCACAGCGGATAGAAATACGACAGGCGTCGACGATTTTGGCATTTGTGTCAGGCCTTCTTGCCGCAGTTGACGCAGAACTTCCAGGTGAGGTCGACCTCGGTTCCGCATCCCTGACAGTGCTTCGCAGCGAGATTCTGGCCACAGTGGGGGCAGTAAGTGACAGTCCTACCCTCGGGAAGACTGCCCCCGCAGAACCGACAGCCGGCAGAAGGTTCCAGAGTAGAGAGCGCCGGAATCGAGAAGCTCGTGCCCTCTTCGGACGGAGCGCCACCGTTGCCGCCCTGAGCAGAGGCGCCCCGAGTGCCGACGGAAAATCCGCCGGCGTTCTGCGTGGGAATGGAGACACCGAGTTGTTGAACGGCTGTGGGAACGAGAGAGATCCGCGTGTCAGCGTAGTCGCGGAACGCGCCGATGTCGGGATGCTGGGTGCTCATTTCTTTCTTGAGCCTGTCCTGCATCGCCTGGTCGCCGCGAATGTAACTCTTCTCGCCAGAAAGAAGTCGCATCACCGCTGCCTCGTAATCCTGGTTGGTTTCGATCCCAAGATCGCGACGGTAGTGCCTGTAAGGCACCAAAGTGTCGTATAGCTCCTGAACCGTGAAAGGAACGCTCAGGTATTCGGCGTGCCCGTTTCTGATGTTGTGCACCAGTCGCTGAAACAATCTGTCTAGATCGTCCATGCTCGCTTGCTCGGCTGGAATGAATGTAGATCGGGGAAGGGTGCGGTTTCCTTGAGGTGAAGCCGCCCCTCCTTGTGCTCTGCCATCCAGGCTGCAAATCCCGATTGCCGAAGTCCGGCAGACTCGGATTGGTCCGCCGCCGCGCGGGTGGCGAGAAAGTTCGCGTACTCGTTTTGTGGCTGGCCGTTGTGTCCACGAACCCATCGCCACTGACATTCGTGCGCCGATGCAGCAGCTACGGCATCTTGCCAGAGCTTGAGGTTCTCGATGACACCGCTCTTTCTCTTCCACCCGCGCGCCATCCATTCCGCGACCCAGGTGGTCATTCCTTCGACGATGTACTTCGAGTCGCTGGTGAACAGCACTCGATAGGAATTCCCGCTACGAGAGATCGAGCGAAAGGCCTCGATTACCGAGCGCAGCGCCATGCGATTGTTCGTAGTCGATGGCTCGGAGATCCAATAGTCGCACCGGGTGACTTCGTTGGAAGTGGGATGCAGCCACTCGATCAGTCCGCCAGCGCCACCCGGATTGTCGCCATCGCGGCCGTTACCGATGCAGGATTCGTCGGCGTAGATGGCCACCAGGTCGCCAGGCTGCGCGCGCGTCACTTCACGACCTCGAAGCTCTCCACCTCGTCGAGATAGAGAGTTATCTGATCGCCGGTTGTCGGATGCGTTGCTTCAACGGCTTCGCGTCCACTGATGACGCGCAACCTGGTTGGTACGACAACGAATTCGGTCCCCCGCCGGTACGCGGAAATCCGTTTTCCAGTTGTGATTGCACGCTCGAGAATATCGTACTGCTTATGTGTCCACTGTGGCACTCGGACCTCTCCGTTCAACGCTGCGCAACCGGCTCAAACCAGCGGCAGAACATCTCATCGCCGCCCACCGCAATTAACCTCCGCTACACCAGTCTCGGACCACGCGACCGAGGACCCGTTGTGCCTGTTCGATCTCGGCAACCGCTACGAACTCTTCTGCAGCGTGGGCGAGAGCGATATCGCCCGGCCCGAAGCAAATTGCAGGAATTCCCGTCGCGTTGAGAAGGGCGGCGTCTGTCCACGCAGATAGTCCTTCGACGGTTGGCTGGAATCCCTCTTGTTCCATCGCGCCCGCAAGCCGCTTGACGATTGGCGCCTCGACGGAGACGTCGCTCGGAAGCTGCGCCGTTCTCAATGTAACAGTAGCGTCGAATTCAGCGCGACGATTCCTTATCCTGTCGCAGGCGGCGGTGATCTCCATGAGCGCGCGTTCGACCGATTCTCCGGGAATCGTGCGCCGCTCAATCGTCAGTCTGCAGCGCTCGGGATAAGTGGACATTCCGGTGCCTCCCTCGATCGTCGAGGCATGGAGCGAGCCGCGACCAAGAAGTCCGTGCGTGGGCCCGGACGCGCGGGTGCTCTCCAGCTCCTCGAGCTCCGTGAGGAGTAAGCCGGCGTGTGTTATCGCATCGATGCCGACATCGTAACGGCTGCCGTGTGCGGCTCTTCCTTTCAGCTCCACATCGAACCATGCGAAGCCCCGGTGGGCTGGACAGATTGCGAGACGGGTGGGCTCGGTAACGATCGCGGCATCAGCGCGAACGCCAGCGGCTAGAAGAGCCCGCATGCCAAGGCTCTCGTATTCTTCATCGACTACCGCGGCAACCAGAATCTGTCGATCTGAGTCGGTGGAAGAATTAAGAGCTGCAGCCGCGCACATCGCCGCGACTCCGCCTTTCATGTCGGCCGATCCTCTTCCGTAGATCTTTCCGCCACCAATCACGGCAGCAAATGGATCGTGGACCATTCCGCCCACATCAACGACGTCGAGGTGGCCATTCAGCATGAGCGCGGGCGAACCATCGGGTCCCAGGCGCGCGATGACGTTGGGACGACCTGGCGCGGCGTCGGTCAGGTGAACGGAGAATCCCCAATCATTGAGGATTGAACCGAGCGTCTCAGCGCATTTGCCCTCGCCCGGTGAATCCGGAGCGAGGGTGGGATTTCTCGAATCGATTTGTATGAGAGCGCGAGCGAGCGCGACAGCGTCGCCGCGCGGTATTACCACGGCCTACCTTCGTTTCGCCGTTTTGCCTGAGGCCTTCGGCTTTGATTTCGTTGCAGACTTCACGGGATGCTTCTTGGCGGCGGGCTTCATCGTCGTTTTCTTCGCCGCCGGTTTCTTTGGAGCTGTGTGCCTGGCGGGAGGCGACGCAGCGTGCTTAACGGCGGCGGGCGCGGGGTGCCGCACCGGAACGGGCGCGTGATGACGGGGCGGCTCATGCACGACGTCGACTTTTGCGGTCGGCTTGGGGGTCGCGGATGCGGCCGCGGTAAAAGGCTTTCTTTTCGCGTGAGAGGCTTCGACTTCACGCATCAGCTTGTCTGCCTCTTCCTGTGTCATCTGACCACGGCGTACCATATACTGAAGAAGATCGCGCGCGCTCTCGAGAACGAATCCGGTCAGACCGGCAGCAGCACCGACGACGTCCTTCATCGCAGCGGCCATCTTGCTCCCTGCTTCCAGGCTGATCTCGTGTGCCTTTGCCGCCATCTCGGCGACGGTATCTTTTACGTCGGCGCCGCGGTGGCCCGGGCTGCGTTTGGGTGGAATTACTGGAGGTACGGTCGCGCCGACCGCTGGAGCAGGTGCCGCTGGAGCAGCAACCGCTGTCTTATCTCTATCGGTCATTTATTGACTCCGGTCAGCCAAAGGAGAGTGATGCTGACGGGTGAAAAAATCACTGAGTGCAGGTTCACCCCGCTGAAGGGCTCGAACGGCGCTAAGTATATGATTTTTCGTGACTAAAGCAAGGTGGGGTAACCTCCTCGCGAACCAGCTGCTGCGCCACGGGCCTCTCGCCCGCTTTTAGACCACTAAGACGCCAGTCCGCACGCAGCAAAGGGACATGTCTCATTGTTAAGGCTAAGAGTTCTTGATCTCAGTCGGGTGTTGGCGGGACCACTCTGCTCCATGATTCTTGGGGATCTGGGCGCCGACGTAATCAAAGTGGAGCGGCCCCTGACCGGCGACGATACGAGGGGATGGGGCCCTCCATTCGGCCAGGAAGACCAGAGCGCCTACTTTCTCGCAGTGAATCGGAACAAGAAAAGCATCGCGGCTGACCTCGGCGACGTGGCTGATCTTCGACTGATCAAGGATCTGATAGCAGGCGCCGACGTGGTGCTCGACAATTTCCTCCCGGGCTCATTGTCGAAAATAGGCCTGGAACCGGAGTCGCTACTCGAGGCTCACCCGTCACTGATCTGGTGCACGATCTCGGGATTTGGTGACGCCAGCGATCGTCCCGGTTATGATTTTGTGGTGCAGGCCGAGTCCGGATGGATGGCGATAACCGGGTCGGCCGATGGACCGCCCATGAAGGTTGGTGTCGCGCTTGCCGATGTCGTTGCCGGCGAGGACGCCGTCATCGCCATTCTTGCCGCGATTTCCGAACGGTCGGAGGGCCGGCTGCCCAAAGAACGAAGGAGAATTCATGTCTCGCTTACCGCGAGCGCGAGAGCATCGCTCGTGAACGTTGCGCAGAATGTTCTCGTCTCGGGAAAGGACGCCGAGCGATGGGGAAACGCGCATCCGAACCTGGTGCCGTACCAATTGTTCGATGCCCGTGATCGCCCGATCGTGATTGCCGTCGGAAGCGACACGCAGTGGCTAGCCTGCGCACGAGCGCTCGATCTGGAGAAGCTCGCGACTGAAAAGGTGCTGATGACCAATGCTGGCCGTACGACGAATCGCGACAAAATAGTGGCTGCGATCGCCGAGCGCCTATTGGAGAATGATGCGCGCTACTGGCTGGATCGGCTCGAATCGGGCGGCGTGCCATGCGGTGTAGTGAAGGGAGTGAAGGAGGCTCTCGAGTCGAGCGGTGCTTCGCCGGTCACGGGAGTTCCGCCAAGCGTCCCGGGTTGGGTGCGGTTGTCTCCGCCTAAGCTCGATGAGCATGGTAATTCCATCAGGCGTTCGGGCTGGGGTGCTTTCGAGCGAGATCCGATATGATTCGTAAATCCCTTCCTGCGGCGAGCGCGCTCGGCTTCCTCGCGATTGCTGCCTGCAGCGCCGACCGATCTGCGGGACCGCCGGGGATCCAGGCTTTTGACCGGTATATCGCGGTGGGCACGAGCCTGAGCATGGGCGTCGAGTCTGACGGAGTAGTGTATTTCGGCCAGCAGCAGGACTGGACCAATCTGCTCTCGCATCAAGCCCGCGCCTCCTTCTCTCAGCCGCTCGCTCAGGGGCCTGGATGCTTCTCGCCGCTCATCGCACCACTCGAGCTGGATGCGCGCCTGAGCGGAATCAGCGCAAGCGCGGATCCGTCCACCAGCGTGCCCGATACGAATTGCTCATTGCTCGGCGAGCGAACTCTGCCAACGAATGACTTAGCGATAAATGGAGCGGACACCTACGACGCATTGTTCGCGACGCCTGAGACTGCTTCAGTAGAGGGCGTAATGAAGCGGCGACAGTATCGCCTCGTGCTGCCTCCGAAGACGACTCAGATCACGGCGATGCTGCGGCAGAACCCAACACTCATCTCGATCGAGTTGGGTGTGAACGAGGTGTTGGGCGCTGCATCCGGCCTGGTTGTCCCGAAAGCAGGCTATCGAGGTGCGGCCGCTCAAGGGACGATCGTGCCGAACAGCATCTGGCAGCCGGTTTACGATCAGATCATCGACAGCGTCAAGAAGACCGGAGCGAAGGTCCTGCTTGTTGGAATTCCGCGAAGCAACGGGTTTGTCTCGTTACGTACTGGAGACGAACTGTATCAGGATCGCGCTGAATTTCAGGACATGGGCGTCGTGATCGCTGGTGATTGTCAGGGCAACGCGAACTCGATTTTCGTTCCAATCAAGGTGACGGGCGTTGTCGCGGCCGCGCGGGCAACCGGACTGCCTCAGACGCTGAGCTGCGCGGACGAGCCAGGTGTCGAGGACAATGTTCTCACGCCTGCCGATGTTCAGGCGCTCGATGCCCTGATCGATGGAATGAATGCGCACATCAACTCCGTCGCGCAGACAAATTCGTGGGCGTTCCTCGATCTTGCATCTCTGTGGGCTGGGTGGGTGACCCGACGCGCGCCGTTCAGCGTTCGCGAATTATTCAGCTGTGTTTTACCCTATGGTCAATACGTGAGTCTCGACGGAGTTCATCCGAGTCTGGACGGATACCAGGAGATGGCGAACGCAGCAGCCGACGCGCTCAATACTGTTTACGGCTTCGGGATACCAACGAATCCTCGCCCAGTGCTTGCGCAGACATGCCAGTAGGCTCAACGGCCGATCCTCTCAAAGGGCGAGGTGTCTCACCTCGCCCTTTGCCATCATGAGGTATATCGGCAACAAGACCCGGCTCCTTCCATTCATTCTTCGGACTCTCCGAAGGAGCGGACTGTCGGGTGGCTCGGTTCACGATGCGTTTGCGGGAACGGCAAGTGTGGGTCGGGCCCTCAAGGCTGACGGTTGGCGTGTGTACTCGAGCGATCTCCTCATGTCTTCGTATGTGTTCCAGCGTGCGTACGTGGTCGCCGACTGCGTCGATGCTGAAATCGATGAGCGCTCGAAGAGCCTTTCGGGGCTGGGGCCGGTGAGAGGATTTATCTCGGCGCACTTTTCTCCGAGCGCGAACGGGACGAGCACCGGAGAATCGCGGATGTATTTCACGCCGGAGAATGCCGGACGCATCGACGCGGCACGTGAGCGCCTCGAGCAATGGCGAGCCGCACGCGAAATCGACGAAGACACCTATTACCTCCTTCTGGCCGCGATAATCGAGGGTGCCGACCGGGTGGCGAACACGGCCGGTGTCTATGCATCGTATATGAAAAGGTGGCAGCCGAACGCGAGGCGCCAGTTCGAAGTAACCGTCGGGAGGCCGACAAAAGGCTCTTTTCCCGCGAAGGCGTGGCTCTCGGACGCAACCGAAGCTGCAAAGGAGATCGGCGAGGTCGATCTACTTTATGTCGACCCGCCCTACAACTCTCGGCAATATGTCGCCTACTACCATATTCCCGAGATTCTGGCGAGGGGATGGAGTGAAGGAGCTCCGGCCATCAGAGGGAAGGTGGGACTCCTCGCTGGGCAGGAGGGTCGTAGTCAGTGGTCTTACGGGAGGCGGGTGAAGAAGCTGTTCTCTGGACTTCTTGAAGCGACCGGGGCGAAGCACGCCCTGGTGAGCTTCAACTCCGAGGGTCATTTACCACCGGAACTACTTCAGCAGCTTCTGACTGGGGTTGCAGTGGACGGTCGGGTGTCGCACTTCACGCAGACCTACCGGCGATACCGCGCCGACAGTGACAGGGATGGGAGGCACTACCATGCCGACCGGGCGTTGGAGCACTTATATCTTGTCCGTCTTCGATAATTTGGTTGCTTCCACGAGGGCTCGATCGTCATGGCGAATGTAACGGTTATAAGGTGTTGTCTACGAGCCAGTTGGGTCTATACAGGCGGTGGCAAACGGATTACACTAGGCAGGTGAATATGCCAGCCATGCCGCTGCAAAATCAGACTAGTCAGACGTTGGGCGCGGGGAGCGCGACGCCGGATGCTCAGGCGCCCGCTGTCGACGCCGATCAGGAGATTATTGCCAAGATTCTGGCAGGTAATAAGGACTCGTTCGGGGTACTCATAACCCGATACAGCGACCCGCTTTACCGCCATGCCCTTGGAATGACCGGAAGCCCTGATGTGGCGGAAGACATCCTCCAGGCGTCTTTTATAAAAGCGTATCAACATCTTGGCGAAGTTCGCGGCCGATTTGACGCGTGGGTGTTTCGAATCGTCGCTAATTCGTGCAAGGATTGGCTGAAGAACATTCGGCGGACGCACGTGAGCTACGACGAGGACGATCAGCCCTCGACGTACTCGACGCCGGAAGAAGAGATGGATCGCAACGAGCTGCGTACGGACCTGCAGTTTGCTCTGGCCAGACTCGCTCCCTCGCTGCGTGAAGCGTTCGTGATGAAGCACGTGGAAGGAAGATCGTACGAAGAGATGGCGCTGTTACTGGAAACGACGGTTGGCGCGCTAAAGATGCGAGTGCATCGGGCGCGTGAGGCGCTCCAACAACTGCTGGAGGAGAAGTACGCATGATGCGTGATGACGCTGGTTTCGACAGAAACGACAAGACTTCGGGCCGCGAGCCCGTTCAACGGAAGGATAGAGCGCCCGAGCAGGTCTATGACCGCGAGGTTCCGCTCAATGGCGGTGGCTCCAGTCACGGACTCCTGCACGATTGGCTCGACGGTGAAGCCGACGCCATGCGTGCCAGCGAGGTAGAGGGCCAGTCGAAAGTCGAGCTCTGGACCCGCATCAACGCCGAGAGCGAGATGCTCAGACGTCGCGTCACTCCGGTGGGCGTTCAGCAGCGGATCATGGCCTCATTGCCGGATACGCCTGGCACCGCCTCCAAC
>JBOHTB010000119.1:0-8189 GCA_050733435.1 Gemmatimonadaceae bacterium
GATTGATACTATTCGGCTTCGGCGACAACCCAGAGATGTTGGCGCGCGATGAGTAATTGATTCGAGCCGATGGAACCGCTACTATTCGCTCCGTAACGCGCCAGTAGCTCAGTTGGATAGAGCAACAGCCTTCTAAGCTGTGGGTCGGGGGTTCGATTCCCTCCTGGCGCGCCAAGCGAACTGAATGCGCCGTTAGCTCAATTGGCAGAGCAAATGACTCTTAATCATTAGGTTGCAGGTTCGATTCCTGCACGGCGCACTATGGGCCTGACAACTGAGCCAGCTATTGCCGAAGACAAACGGCCACCAGAACGGTGGCCGTTTGCTTTTAATGTCTCGCGATACAACCCATGGCGCGGGCTCGCTGGACTTCCGCGCGAGGTCTGGCTCCTCTTCGCGACGAATCTGATCAATCGAGCGGGAATGATGGTCCTCCCGTTTCTTACCATCTACCTCACTCGCAGTCTTCATTTCTCGGTAGCGCGGGCAGGTTTCGTCTTCGCCGTTTACGGAGCCACTGCGATCGTCGCAGGTCCCATCGCTGGCTGGCTAAGCGACCGTATTGGCGCTCTGCCAATCATGCGCGCTTCACTCCTCTCGTCGGGAACGGTACTTCTGTTTTTCCCGTTTGCGAGATCGTTCGCTTCCGTCGTCGCTATCACGGCGTTATGGGCCGCGTGTGGCGAAATCTTTCGACCGTCAAGTCTCGCTGCAATTGCGCACGTCGTTTCTCCGGCGCAGCAAAAGCCTGCATTTGCCCTGAACCGACTCGCGATCAACCTGGGAATGAGCATAGGTCCCGCGCTTGGCGGGTTTCTCGCAACGATTTCTTTCCACGCGATGTTCGTTGTCGACGCGGGAACAACCTTGATCGCCGGGACAGTGCTCTCGCTCGCGGCATGGAGGGCGTCGACCGGTGGTGACGATCGTTCGGCACCGGCTAGGTACGAGCTCAACGGCGGTCATGTCAGCACCGGCGCGAGCGAGGTGTTGCGAGCTGAAGTCGACAGCATCCTCCACGACACGAGACTTGCCATTTTCCTTGTTGCATCGGTACTGGTAGGCATCGTGTTCTATCAGCACGAGTCCGCTCTGCCGCTCTACATGGTGCAGTTCCTTCACATGTCGCCGGCGTTCTACGGCACCCTCTTTACGATCAACACGCTCATCATCGTCGCCATCGAGGTCCCCCTCAACACGCTGACCGCGCGTTGGCCGACAACGTGGTCCCTTGTCGCGGGCTCATTACTGTTCGCGATTGGCTTCGGCGGTCTGGCGCTCGTCTCCACCTCGTCCGGCGTCGTTGGCCTCGTCGTTGTATGGACGTTCGGTGAGATGATGCTTTTCCCGGCGATGGCTGCGCACCTAGGTGAGGTTGCGCCAGTTTCCCTCCGCGGAACCTACATGGGAGCGTACAGCATGTCACTCAGCGTTGCCCTCACACTTGGTCCTTGGCTGGGAACCGAACTGCTCGGGTCGCGTGGGCCGAGGCAACTCTGGTCAGTCATGTTTGCGCTGGGGGCGCTGGCCGCGATCCTGATGGTGTACGCCGCGCCTCCGCACCGGAGGCGGCGCTCTGCAGCCGGCGCTGAATCTTAGCGACGATCATCTCGATTGCGATCGCATTGTGTCCACCGCGCGGAACTATCACGTCGGCGTAGCGCTTGCTCGGCTCGACAAATTGAAGATGCATGGGCTGCACGGTGGACAGGTACTGGCCTATGATTTCGTCGAGCGGGCGCCCGCGCACATGCGTGTCCCGCTCGATCCGCCGAATCAGCCTGATGTCGGCGTCCGCATCGACAAAAACCTTCACGTCGCAAAGGTCTCGCACCCTTTCGTCGACGAACAAAAGAATGCCGTCGATGACGACGACGTCGGCAGGCTCGACGCGTGTCGTTTCCGCGCGTCTCAGGTGCGTCACGAAATCGTACTCCGGCTTATCGATAGGCTTCTGTTGACTCAACGCTTCGAGCTGCGAAAAAAGAAGGTCATAGTCAAATGCGTCCGGATGATCCCAGTTGAGCTGCCTTCTATCCTCCAGGGAGAGCGACGAGAAATTCTTGTAGTAGGCATCCATATCGATGAACGCCACCGACGAGGTCGTAAGATTTTCGGCAACGTTCGCTGCGACCGTCGATTTTCCGGATCCTGACCCTCCGGCGATTCCGATGATGAGCGGCTTGAGCATGAGACTCAAAGCTACGAATCCCTTGTCTGGAACGCATTATGCCCCCCATGAGGGCAATCCTGAAATGCTGATCGACAGCAGGCCCTCATGAAAAACTCAATTTCCGTCGCTGCGTTTTTCGTGGTCCCGTTGCTCGCTGCCTGCAACGGCATGCGCCACGGAACCTCCGACCAGACCTCGCCCACCGCCATTCGCGTCGACAATCAGAGCTTCGCTGACGTGACGGTGTATGCCGCTCGAAGCGCCCAGCGCGTTCGCCTCGGCCTCGCGCCTGGTCACGCGAACACAGTGTTCACGGTTCCGATGGTTTTGATGAATGGAACTACCCAGCTGCGCTTTATTGCGGATCCTATTGGCGGCGCGCGCCCGTCGGTAAGCGAAGAGATTTCCGTGGCGCCTGGCGACTCGGTTACGCTGACGATCCCGCCGAACTAGTACTCGACTGTTCGCCTAACATTGCGCTTAAGCCGGCGTGTTCGGGTAAGGCGGGCTACCGCGGGAAGCCAGGAGCTGCGATCACGCTGAGTGCGCGAGGCAACGATTCAATCGTGACGGCCGGCGAGCGGGCGCGATGGAGCTCGCCATCGATTTCCATGATTGGCGCTTCCAGAAAGTCGAGCTTGATCCTTGTAATGTGAGCAGTCTCGACGCTCGGCAGACTCACGTGCGTTCCACGAAATGCGCGCGCGAACAGTCGTGCTCGGCCGATCACGCTCGCGTCGCTGATGAAGCAGAGATCGAGCGCGCCGTCCTTTACAGAGGCGTTCGGCGCAATCCGGAAGGCGCCGCCGAGATATTGGCCGTTCGAAGCAACTAGCATGAGCAGCTTGCGGGTAAACTGAGTGTCGTCGCCCCGCACCGAGACACCGAGACTCTCGAACTCAAACAGTTTTCTTAGCGCGGCATATATGTAAAGGGACTCTCCTCTGAGAAAGTGGACGCGTTCCGTCTCCTCGAGAACTGCCGGGTCAAACCCAAAGCCGCACGTGTTCAGAAAGTAGTGCTCGTCGACGAGCCCGACATCAATTCGTGCAGTTGCTCCGGAGAGTGCCAGCTCTATGATCTCGCGTGGCGTACGGTCTGAAAGACCGATGGTTTTCGCGAAATCATTACCAGTGCCTGACGGTATTACGGTGAGAGCGCAGCTCGCCCGAGCGCGGAGAATTGAATTCGCCACCTGCGAACAAGTGCCGTCGCCTCCAACAACTATGATCACGCGAGCACCTGAGGAGATTGCGTGCTGGGCCTGCGCTTCCTCGTCGCCCGCGGCTCCTGTTAAAGTCAGTTCGAGTTCTGGGAACTCTGCAGCCAGCAGTCGGATTTCACGTAGGATGCGTTTGCCGCGTCCCCGTCCGGAAGCGGGATTTGCGATTATCCAGAGCGACACCTGAAGCGTTCGCGATCCTGGAGACGCTAGGTGCCCGCCACCGTCGGCATCGGGCAGCAACCGTAAGCGCAGCCGATCCACGCCGGCTTTTCCGCGACGGCAGATGATGGATGCGCTGTAGTCCCCGCCAAACCTTCGGACACGAGTGCTGTGACTTGGGGACCACCGATTCCGCTGGTGACTACCGGCGTGCAATCCCGAAAATCTGCACGCGCTGATGCGATGGGCGGATGGTAACACCTTGTAAACGGACCGGAGGCGATCGAATCAGCGGCAAATCCGACACGCTTTTCGAGGAGTACCCAAATCGAGGACACGCCGGACTGCTTCACGAGGAAATAATACGTGTAATTCGGACCTGGCTTGAAGTGATACATGAAGGTCGTGGCGGAGCCCATGTTCCGTACGCGGGCCACGATCGTTCCCTGCGTTCCAGAATTCGTCGAGTCAATTTTGTAACTCGTTTTGTTTGCGTCGATGCGCACCTTCACGGTCGTATCGCACGCTTCGTTCGTGCAGCGATCTCTCGTATTGCCGCCTGTCCAGTCCACATTGTTCACGAGCGAATCGAACTGCGTCGGGCTCATAATGGCGTAGCTCTGGGACAGAACGCCACGAAGCGAGGCGCAGCCCCCGACCGCAAATGCCAGCAGGACAAATGGCACAATCGTCCGACGCATGATTACCTCCTTGAGAGTTTACTCGAATCTGCTGACGTTATGTGGCCATCCATGATCGACCGCATTCGGCGCACTGTCGGCTGTAAGGGAGAATCGGCACGAGACCAAAGTGTGGCCACGGCGGCCGCCCACCTCCGCGCCGCGATCGTGTCATTCGTAGCCTGCGCGAGGTTGGCTCGCAGGATCATTGCGCGAACAAGTCCAGCCGCCTGGGGAACGTAATCCAGAAGCGTATTTCGCATTGTTGGAAGCGCGCCCAGCGAAAGATCCAGCTTTCGAACCGCGCCCGCAGTATCGCCCATCGCCGCTAACAACCACGCTTCCTGATAGGTCACATCCGGGCTGACGTCGCCTGGTCGATCATTCTCGCGAAGCTTTGCGAGAGTGTCAAACTGTGCGCGTACGATGCTCAGTTGCCCCCGCGCGAAGGCTTGCTGCATTCTGAGGAGCCTGTCGACGGGAGATTTTACGCGCAGGGCAAACGTGGGTCGACATGGCACCGCCATGCTCCACGCTTGTTCCGTGAGTGCACCTCGCACTGACTCCTGCTGACTCTGCGCGACGTAGATTTCCACAAGGCTGTCAACTCTGCCTGCGATGCGCTCCATGTCTTCGTTGCAAGACCCTAACGCAGCGCGAACGAAGAGGTCGGTGGCGGCACCCATGGCAGCGTCGCTGGGGGTTGCGCTTCGGTCGACCGAGCCGCTCAACACCGACGTCGGTGGCAGCAGGCGTTGAGTCAGCGACAGTCTACCCGTTAGTGCCGCAAGACCGGAGAGGTCCGGCGACTGCGCACCAGGAGTGGGGCGACTCGCGAGGAGGGAGTCAGCAAGACCACGCGCTTTCTCGAACTCACTGCTCTTCAGTCGCAGACGTATCTCGCGCAGCACTCGAAGAGCACGCGTCTCATCGTCGCGCGACAGCTGCTCGGCCTTTTGCACGGCAGAAAGCGCTGATGGAACTCCCCCACGGTCGACGCCAAGCTCTCCAGACGCTTCCTGCAATATTGAAAGCGCTTCGTAGGCGTCCGGGCTCTGCGGAAATTCACCGATCCAGCGCAGCACGACGCGGAGAAGAAACGCTCGGTTCCGCCGCGCGGCTAAGCCGGCGGTTCGCGGTGTAGTGAGAAGTCCACCGCTCTGGACGTCTGTCAAAGGGAACGGTGTGTACGCGAGCGTGTCAGCAGCGAGCGAAGGATACGCCAAAAAGATTCGTCTGGGTTTTTCACTCGTGACACCTACGCGGAGCTGCGCAGCTTCTATCGGTGCGACTCGTACGAGGGTGTCGAAGGGCAGAATTGCAAAGAGCCTTGGTTCGAGCTGCGTCGCTTTGTCAAACGCTTTTCCGGCGTCGAGGAAGCTGCTTCGAAAGTGCAAGGTCCCAGGACGTCGAATATCGGGGACGACGACGTTATCACCGATTGTGCAGAGCCCGAGACTGTACCACGCGATGTAGTCGCGTGAGTCGGCCGCCGTGAGACTTCGGTACGCGTCACACGCCTTGTCGTATGCGCCTTCGCCCATCGAGTTGAGAGCTTTGGCGAGGACGGAATCGCGAGCGTGCAAACCGTTTGGGACCGAAAGTGCCCTTACTAGTTGCTCGTGCCAAGCATCAATGGGGTTGTAGCTGCGAAGGGCTCGTATCTCTGCAAGCCACAGCTGGGCAGCGGCGTAAGCAGGGTCCGCCTGAGTCGCGGCCTTGAATGCTGACTCCGCGCCGGGGAGATCCCAGTTCGCGAGGGCGACATGGCCCCTGCCGTAAGAGCGCCAAGCCGGAAAAGAGCGTGTCCCTCCGTCGCCGCCGTGCGCGGCAACGGGCAGGTCTGCCACCTTCAAAAGGTCCGTGGCCATGCGTCCGAAGTCCCCAGCCCCGGCCGGACTCGTTTCGACCGCGATCTCTTTTTCTTGCGAACCCGTGGCGACATCATACAACGCTGCACGCACCCTTGGACCGGTTATTACCTGACCCCATACGAGCTTGCCGGCACCGAGGCGTTTCGCGAGGCTGATTGCCTCACTTTGCGTTTCAGGATCACCTCGCGCGTGAAGGGCCTCTTCCACCTTCGTTGCTTCTACGAGTCTGAGGCCGTCCCAATCGCTTCCTATTGCGTCGTATAAGCCATCGGCGACGCGAGCCGCGATCACTCGGCCTTCGCCGGTCTCAGCGGCGAAGGGGAAAATCGCCACTTTGCTGGAATCGAGAGACGCGGTTGCGGCGAAAACCGAGTTCGAGCGATCGTAGCGCAGAGCGAGTGCAGCCGAGGCAAGCACAACTACCGCCGCAGCCCCGAGAACTGTGGTCCGCTTTACGCCAAAACGCGTGCCGCTTACTAATCCTCTAGCCGAAGCCTTTACGCCGCGCCAAATCGAAGTATCAGAGACGATCGACGCTGTTTTTTTCGTACTGTCCCAGTGCGTCGTAGCGACGACGTCTTTTCCACCCTGTCCCGACGGCAGCCCGCTGCGGAGTCCGTCTGGATTCACGGCGCGGTTCTCGGGGCTGGACCGGCCGGGCGGACACACAGCGAGAGCAAAATCCGCGGCGCTCGAGTAGCGATCGCTCGCATTCCGAGCCAATGCTTTCGAAAGGGCCGTCTGGATGGAGTCGCCGACTCCGGGTCTTGCCTTGGCAATCTGGGGCGGTGGCTCGGTGAAACGCTTTACGAACCCGTCCTTGCCAGTGAACGGTGGCTTGCCGCAAAGCATTTCGTAGAGAACGCAACCAAGGCTGTAGATGTCGCTCCGTGCGTCAATTTCCCCTTCGCCAAGAAGCTGCTCGGGACTCATGTACGCCGGCGTGCCGGGGCTTCCCATGCCAGTGCGTGTCAGCTGCCGCACCCCCGCGAGGTCGATGGCCCTCGCGATTCCGAAATCGGCAAGTATGGGGTGGCCCGCCGAGAGAAGAATGTTTTCTGGCTTGATGTCCCGATGAATGATTCCCTGACCGTGCGCGTAGGCGAGAGCGTCCGCAATGTCGCGCGCGAGGGAGCAGGCCGCATCCGTGCTGAGTTGTCGCTCCCGGTCGATGCGGGCGCGCAGGGTTTCGCCGCTCACGAACGGCATTACATAGTAGAGCAGTGACTCCACGTGGCCAGAGTCATGGAGTGGCAGAATGTTAGGATGCTGGAGGCGAGCCAGCAGTCGGATTTCCCTGATGAAGCGCAGCTCGCCAGTTTCGGAATTCGGGTCCGCGTTTAGTACCTTGATCGCGACTTTGCGCTCGTGCTTCAGATCGCGCGCAAGGTAGACCGTCGCGAATGCTCCCTGTCCGATCTCGCGCTCGATGTCGTAATGTCCGCTGAGCGCGGCACGCAACGGTGCGATTGGATCGATCGGACGGCCGTACGCAGACGCGTCCGTGGTGCTGGGAGGCTGGAGCATTCAATCCGCCTGTGACTCTTCGCAAACATAGGGGTTAATGCCAAGACCGCCAGCGTTTCCTTTAGTGGCAGGGGTTGAACTCGATTCGAGGTGCGAGTAGTTTGCGAGTCCCCCTTCTGAGCGACCGGAGTCGACTCAGGAAGAGCGGTTGAGGCGCGACGCCGAACAATTTGCTTCCAATCACTTGACGAATGAACCACTTCGGTTTATTCTTCAAGGCTGCCAGCGAATTGGCATCGGATTATGAAAAGCCGCCGGAAAAATGGCGAGCGAGTTGATTGAAAATCGAAGTTGAGATCGATGGATGTGCGAGGCGAGATCTATGATCCGGATTCTATTTCAGTAATCCGGGGAGATTTCAAAACCTGAAACATTCAAAGTGATTCCGGACGTGGATGTCGAAAGACAACGTCTGGAGACGACCGCGTTCGGAAGAGCAATCAAATCTTCAAACTATTGGAGAGTTTGATCCTGGCTCAGGACGAACGCTGGCGGCGTGCTTAACACATGCAAGTCAAGGGGGCCCAGCAATGGGCAACCGGCGAACGGGT
>JBOHTB010000120.1:0-13136 GCA_050733435.1 Gemmatimonadaceae bacterium
CTGCAGCAACGTGGAATACTTTATACGCCGGATTACGTGGCGAATGCCGGTGGCGTTATTAATGTCTATGGCGAAGTTGCCGGCTGGAACGGCCAGCGCGCACTCGACAAAGCAGACGACATTTACGATACCGTGCTCAAGATCTTCGACATCGCGAAATCCCAGAAAATTCCAACCTACGAGGCGGCGGACCGCCTCGCTGAACAACGTTTGGCGGCGGCAAGATGAGCGAGACAATTCCTATTGCATCCGACCACGCCGGCGTCGACATGAAGCGCCGGCTCGTCTCGGAGCTGAAAAAACTTGGCTACACCCCCCATGACATGGGCGCGAGCAATCCCGACGCGCCCGATGACTATCCCGATTACGCGCATCCGCTCGCGAAGGAAGTGTCGGACGGAGAGGCCAAACGCGGAATCCTTCTCTGTGGCAGCGGAATCGGGATGGACATCGTAGCCAACAGGTATCCGGGAGTGAGGGCAGCCCTGGCCTGGGAGCCGGAGATCGGCGCGCTCTCCCGCCAGCACAACAACTCGAACATTCTGGTTCTTCCAGCGCGATTCATGTCCGATGATGATGCGGTCAAAACCATGAAGGCCTGGCTCGATGGTAAATTCGAGGGGGGCCGGCACGAGCGGCGGGTGGAGAAGATTGACCCACCGCAGCAATGATACGGCCTGCTGATGTGCCTTCGACTACAGGACATTTGATGCCCCAGACTAAATCCGCTCCGAGGAAACCCGCGGCAAAGATTTCCATGCCTTCGGGCAGTATCGCCGAGACCGATCCGGAGATCGCGCGTTTCATCGACCTCGAGGTGCAGAGACAGCGAAGCGGACTCGAGCTGATCGCGAGCGAAAACTTCGTGTCACCGGCCGTCCTCGAGGCGATGGGAACTCCGCTCACGAACAAGTACGCGGAGGGTTTGCCCGGAAAACGCTACTACGGTGGCTGTGAATTCGTCGACATGGTAGAGCAGTGCGCGATCGACCGAGTGAAGAAACTCTTCGCCGCGGACCACGCGAACGTTCAGGCGCATTCTGGGGCGCAGGCAAACGCTGCTGTTTACCTCGCCTTCCTCAAGCCCGGCGATGTCGTGCTCGGCCTCGATCTCTCGCAGGGCGGGCACCTGACGCACGGGTCTCCCGTCAATTTTTCGGGACTGCTTTATCACGCGATTCATTACGGCGTCGGCGAGGATGGCCGAATCGACTACGCCCAGATGCAGCGGATCGCACGCGAGCAGAAGCCAAAGATGATCATCGCGGGAGCGAGCGCGTACGCGCGAATCATCGACTTCGAGCCCTTCGCCGAGGTCGCGCGCGAGATCGGTGCGAAATTCATGGTCGACATGGCGCACTTCGCCGGTCTTGTTGCGACGGGATATCATCCTTCTCCCGTTCCTCACGCGGACGCAGTCACGAGCACCACTCACAAGACGCTTCGCGGCCCGCGCGGCGGCCTGATCTTGTGCAAGGAAGAGCACGGTAAGACGATCGACAAGGCGATGTTCCCGGGAACCCAGGGCGGCCCGCTCGAGCACATCATCGCTGCCAAAGCCGTCGCCTTCAAGGAGGCGCTCGATCCGTCGTTCAAGACTTATTGCGGACAGATTGTCCGCAACGCGCAGGCGCTCGCCGACGCGCTAAGCGAGCACGGGTTCGACATCGTTTCGGGCGGAACGGACAACCACCTGATGCTGGTCGATCTGCGCAACAAGAACGTCACGGGCAAGGTGGCCGAGAAAGCTCTCGATGCCGCAGGCATCACGGTGAACAAGAACACGGTTCCCAAGGAGACTCAGTCACCATTCGTGACGAGCGGTATCAGGATCGGAACCCCGGCAGTGACCACGCGCGGTATGAGGGAGTCCGAGATGAAGCTCATCGCCGGCCTGATCGACCGAGTGGTTTCGAGCCCCGGTGACGCGGCGGTTGGGTTGTCAGTCAAAGAGGAAGTACTCGACTTGACGAATCGCTTCCCGCTCTACAAATCCTTCCCATCAATGGCGGAAAAAAAGAGTAGCAATGGCTGAGCTCGCATTTCGCGAAGGGATCATGGATCGGATCCGCATCCGAGAGCCGAGGTTTCATGAGCAGGCATACCTGTTCGTATTATCGGCGCTCGAGATGTGTCAATCGCAGCTCAACGTGCGGCGACATATAACTGGAATCGAGCTCGCCCACGCCTGCCGAGAGCTCGCGCTCGACCGGTTTGGTCTGATGGCCAAGGTTGTTCTGGAGTATTGGGGCATCTCGGCAACTGCAGACATTGGTGACATCGTGTTCACGCTCGTCGATCTCGGATTTCTTCTGAGTCAGCCGCAGGACACCCGCGATGAATTCGTCGGCGTGTTCGATTTCGACAGGGCATTCGAGCGCGACTACCCCTGGAACTGCGCGCAACAGGCGTAAGCTTACACGATCCAGGTAATGCCCCCATCCGTCAGGGTGGTCAGCGCCACGGAATCAGCGGAGCGCGATCGGGTAACCATTGAAAAAGGAACTCCGTCGAGCGTGCTCATGCAGCGCGCTGGAGCGGCTGCCGCCGAGGAAATCTCTCGTCGCTTTGCGGATCGCCTGGCGGATGGAGTCCAGATTTTCACAGGGCCAGGAAACAACGGCGGAGATGGATGGATCGTCGCTGGCGCGCTCGCGCGCACGGGCATCTCCGTGACGGTCGTTGAGACGGCCCAGCCGCGCAGCCCGGACGCAGTCGCGGCAAAGGCAGCATCCATCGATCTGATTAAGAGAACTGAAGCGGAAGCGGAGCACTCCGTCCGGAGGAATGCGCGAACCGGAGTAGTGGTCGATGCGTTGCTCGGAACGGGCGCGCAGGGCGAGCCGCGTGGCGCGATCGCTGCCGCGATCGATGACATTAACCGCTTTCGATCCGAAGGCGCGCGCGTCGCGGCGCTCGACGTACCGAGCGGACTGGACGCGACCACCGGTCGCCACGCGGCGTGTGTCATCGCGGATTCCACTTTCACTTTTGGCGGCCTCAAACGTGGTTCGTTGATCGCGCGCGATTGCTGTGGCGAGATCGTCGTGCTCGATATTGGCCTGGACGATAGCGATGGACCGGAATCAAAGCGGGCATCGTCGACCGAAACTCCGTGGCTCATCGATGGACCGTGGGTGCGCGCCCACATTCCGCCGATTCGGTTCGACGCTCACAAGGGCACTCGAAAACACCTCGCGATAATCGGAGGAGGCTCGGGGATGCCGGGAGCTGCCGTTCTCGCTACGCGAGCGGCGCTGCGCAGCGGAATCGGTCTGGTGCGGGCACTAGTGTCGAAGGAGAGTGTCGCGGCGATAGTCGGGGCGGTGCCCTCGGCGCTCATCTCCGAATGGCCCGCTGACAAGAGCGCGATATCGAAGGAGATCTCGACGTGGGGCAACGCGATCGTGATAGGCCCGGGTCTCGGAAAATCTGCGGCAACGCGAAGGCTCGTCGAGGATGTGATCGGCGATTCCAGGATCCCTGTTCTTCTCGACGCTGACGCACTGAACGTCTTCGACGGCGATGTCGATGCTCTCGCCCGACTACTGCGCGGCCGCCCGGCGCTCGTCACACCCCACGTCGCCGAGTTTTCAAGGTTGGCCGGCATACCGGTCCAGGAGGTCCTCGACAATCGGTTCGACATCGGATTGCCTATGGCAAGGACGCTCGGCGCAACGGTCCTGCTCAAAGGAGCGCCAACCGTAATCTTCACGCCAGAAGGAGAGCGCTACGTCTCGGCGCGCGGAACGGCAGCGCTCGGTGCCGGCGGGAGTGGCGATCTGCTTTCCGGCATCGCGGGCACTCTTCTCGCCCAAACGGGCGACGGCCGAGTCGCGGCGTGCTGCGCCGCGTGGGTTCATGGTCGAGCCGCGGAATTCTGCGAGTACGTCCGAGGTACGAATCTGGAAGACGTTCTTTACGCTTTGCCGCGCGCGTGGAATGAGGACGAGCCGCCGACGAGGCCTCCGGTTCTCGCGGAGCTGCCGGCGGTCGCTCTGTGACGAAAGCGAAGACGAGCGACACCGGCAACATCGAGCTTGGTCCCGGCAAAGAGTTCGATCTCGTCAGGACCTTCGTTCACGAGTGGGGAAAGTCGGCGCAACAGATCGGCGACGATGCGGCGATAGTCCGCGTGCCGGAAGGTGAGCAGCTCGTCGTGACCACTGATACGTCTGTCGACGGCGTGCACTTCCGCCGCGAGTGGCTGAATCATTTCGAGATAGGATATCGCGCTACGGCGGCGGCGCTGAGTGATCTCGCTGCAATGGCCGCAAGACCGCTCGGGATCGTGATCGCTCTGACACTTCCGAATGCCGATCGAGCCGAGGCACGTGCGCTCGCCTCGGGAATCCGGGACGGAGCGTCTGCAGCGTTGTGTCCCATCGTCGGTGGCGATCTTTCGTCAGGAGAGACGCTCTCGCTGACGGTGACCGCTCTCGGAAGTTCGGCGCATCCTCTGTCGAGAGCTGGCGCGAAGGCTGGTCAGCGCGTGTACGTCACCGGGCGGCTTGGCGGTCCTGACGCGGCCGTGCGCGCGTGGCGCGCCGGGAGTGCTCCCGCCGCGGCCGATCGTGCGCGCTTTGCCAACCCGGTTCCGCGCATTGAGCCGGCAATCGGTCTGGCGAGCCGCGGTGCGACATCAGCCATCGACATTTCTGATGGCCTCGTCGCGGACCTCGGACACATCGCGGCCGCAAGCAAGGTTCGAATCGAAATCGATACCGGGCTCATTCCTCACGTCGACGGAGTCTCTGCGCGTGAAGCTTCGAACTCCGGCGAGGAATACGAAATCGCCGTCACGTCTCCAGCGATTGACACTCACGAATTCACAAGGGAGTATGGACTCTTGCTGAGCGAGATCGGCCGAGTTGTCGCCGGGCGTCCGGGTGTAGATCTTGTTGAGTCAGGGCAGAAGATTGCGCCTCCTCCGGGATACGATCACTTCCGAAATAAATGAACTCCCTCTTCCGAACGATTCTCGCGATGGTGACGATCTTCTTCGCGACCGTGCTGATAGGGTCCGTCGTGATCGTCGCCGCGCTCCTCGGCGTGCGGGACAAACCGGGCGGCATCTTCGATAACGCGCCTCGGCTTTGGTCGCGATTGCTACTCATCGCTGCGGGCGTCAAAGTGCGGGTGCATGGACTCGAAAACGCCGGCCGAGGTGATCCGAGGGTCTTCGCCTCGAACCACGTCAGCTGGTTCGATGTTCCGGCGCTCGCGAAGGTCCTGCCTCGGTACAAGTTCGTGGCGAAAGCGGAGCTCTTCAAAGTTCCTCTCTTCGGAGGCGCGATGCGCGCTGCCGGCATGGTCGAGATTCAGCGCGACAACCGGAAAGCAGCATTCGGAGCTTACGACGTTGCGGCCGACCGGATCCGGGAAGGGAACTCGGTGATCGTTTTCCCCGAAGGAACCCGCGGGCGCGCATATCCACTGAGACCATTCAAGAAAGGCCCATTCGTTCTCGCGATCGCAGCGGGCGTGCCCATTGTGCCCGTCATCGTTCATGGTACGATCGAGAGACTCAAAAAGGGCTCACTTTGGGCTCATCCGGGGACGATTGATGTACATTTGCTCCAGCCGGTGAGCACCGCTGGCGTCGACTACGATCACCGTGAGGCGCTCATGCAGACGGTGAGAACGAGGATGGCGGACGCGATGCGCGAGTTCTATGGTGTCGAGCCGCTTCCAACGCCGGTGTCGCGACTGGCTTCTTCAATTGAAATTCTTTCCTCAGAATCCGAACCCACCGAAACCCGCTAACACTACTTCACGAGAACATGCCAAGCATTGCAGACATAAAAGCGCGCGAAATCCTCGATAGCCGCGGCAATCCGACGATCGAAGCAGACGTGACACTCACGAGCGGCGCGGTTGGGCGCGCGGCGGTGCCGAGCGGAGCGTCGACTGGCGAGCACGAAGCGCTGGAGCTGCGGGACGGCGACGCCGAGCGTTACGGTGGAAAGGGCGTTGAGCAGGCCGTGCAGAGCGTCGAAGAACGAATAGCGCCGGCGTTGGCGGGACTGCCCGCGCGAGACCAGATGACCATCGATCGCACGATGATCGAGCTCGATGGCACCGACAACAAAGGAAAGCTCGGCGCGAACGCGATCCTCGCGGTATCGATGGCGAACGCACGCGCCGCGGCAAAGGACCTCGGCATGCCGCTCTATAGATATCTCGGCGGCCCGATGGCGAGGACGATGCCGGTGCCGATGATGAACATCCTGAACGGCGGCGCGCACGCGACAAACACGGTGGATTTCCAGGAGTACATGATCGTTCCGATTGGAGCGACGAGTTTTCGCGAGGCGCTCAGGATGGGGACGGAGGTTTTTCACGCGCTGAAAAAGGTGCTGGTGAAGAGAAAGCTTTCCACGGGCGTCGGCGACGAGGGCGGATTTGCTCCAGATCTCAAGAACGACGAGGAAGCGTTGCGGGTTGTCGTCGAAGCGATCGAAGCAGCAGGCTACGCGCCGGGTCGAGAAGTTGCGATAGCGCTCGACCCGGCGGCGTCGGAGCTGTACAAGAACGGCACTTACACGTTCAAGAAGAGCGGAGCTGGAAGTCTCGATTCAGGCGGCATGGTGGATCTATATCGCAAATGGCTCGATGAGTATCCAATCGTATCGATCGAGGATGGTCTCGCCGAAGACGATTGGGATGGTTGGGCGAAGATCACCGCTGAATTGGGCGACCGCGTTCAGCTGGTCGGCGACGATCTTTTCGTCACCAACACGGAGCGTCTCGCTCGCGGGATCGAGTCGGACTGTGCTAACGCGATTCTGATCAAGCTGAACCAGATTGGCACGCTGACTGAGACTCTCGAAGCGATCGAGATGGCCCGGGCGAATGGATATCAGTCGATCATATCGCATCGGTCGGGAGAGACCGAAGACACCTTCATCGCCGACCTTGCGGTCGCGACTGGCGCTGGGCAGATCAAGACCGGCTCGGCGAGTCGCACCGATCGTGTGGCCAAGTACAATCAGCTCCTTCGCATCGAAGAGCAGCTTGGAGCGGCGGCGGAGTATCCGGGCGGATCAATCTACGGGCTGTAGTCGATGCGGACTGCGGGACTTATCGCGGATCAAGTGCGAAGAGCTCGATGATGGAGTTGCTCACGCGGTTGCGAGATAGTCTGTAGCGAAGAATGAAGCGGATGATCTGGTGGGCTCTCGGCGTCGTCGCCGTGTATTTCGCGGTGCAAGGGGGGGAATACAGTACGAAGGACCTGTACGTCCTCAGACGACGCACTGGCGTCGTCACACGGCAGGTTGATTCGCTGCAGCACCAGGTCGACTCGCTCGGGCGCTTCCTTCGTCTGGTAAAAAGCGACAGCGCGACGATGGAGCGAATTGCGCGCGAAGAATTCGGAATGGTGCGCGGCGACAAGGAAATTCTCTATCGTTTTGGCGACGCGCCCGGGACTTCCGGGGATAAACCACGGTGATTAGCTTATGCTCCTCATCGCGGGGTGGAGCAGCCTGGTAGCTCGTCGGGCTCATAACCCGAAGGTCGCGGGTTCAAATCCCGCCCCCGCCATATCGTAGGATCACACGGCCGGTCCGAGAGGGCTGGCCGTTTGTGTCGGTGGGCGAAGTACGGCTGGGTAGCTCAGCTGGTTAGAGCACGGCACTCATAATGCCGGGGTCGGGAGTTCGAGTCTCCCCCCAGCTACTTTTTTAACTTGGCCTGCGAGAACGCCACAAGCCCTCCGGTGTTGGGCGTTGTCGTGTTACATACCTTCCATTCTCGCGACAGTCCGGCGAGTCACCGAATCGCAACGCGGAAAAGCGCTCTGGGTCTTCGGCAAATCTCTGGAGGAGTTCCGAGATGGACTCTGAACGCGGAAACGGAAGAAGCGCCGTTCTCGACGGTATCCTCGCAATTCAGTACATCACACTCGCAGGTATAGAACTCGTTGGTCGAGACTTGGACCTGGGAGGAATCGAAGAAGGCATTATCCGGATGGTGCTGGTTTGTGTCTTTGTGTGATCATCGCCTCCAGTGATGGCGGGCTCGCTAAGACGCTGATTCTCACGAGTTATACGACGCGTTTTTAGTGTCCCTGTCGGGGATGGTGGAAGCCCCTCGCCTTCAGGCGAGGAATGTTTCCGCTCATGATCGCTCCGCAATCATGAGCGAGTTGTTGCGGGTGGTCATTGCGAGTTGCTCGTCTTGGACGCTGCCAACTTCGAGTCGGCCTTCAATTTCACTACGTCAGGCAACCCCCCGGCTTTAGGCCGGGGTGCGATTTAGTTCCGCCCTATTGAGGAGTTCCCAATGACCGACCAGTCTGATCGAAGCTCCCGCCGTGAGTTCGTGACCGATATTGTCCAATTGGCGGCAGGAGGAGCTCTTTCCGCACGCGTGATACAAAAGGCGGCGCAGCCGCTTGCTCCACCCGCGAGCCGCGACCCCATCTGGGACCTGTCGTGGATCGACTCGATTGCCAAGGCGACCGATCGCGCCGTCTTCGACTGGCCGACTCTTGGAGATCCTGCCGATCCCGAGGTGCTCTACTTTGCTGAACGTTATCTCGACAACTGCGCCGCGGTATACGGCTCGCGCAATTACGACGCTCGCGTGGTGCTGAATATTCGGACGAACGCGATCCCCGCGGCCCTTAACGACTCGGCGTGGGAAAGTTATGCGCTTGGTGTGGTATACGATGCAAAGGATCCGGTCACCAATCAGCCTGCCGTTCGAAACCCTCTCTGGCACCGAACGCCGGACCCGGACCCCGGCGTGCCGGTGCCAACACTCCAGAATTTGCTTAAACGGGGAGCGATCGTACTGGTTTGCGACTTGGCACTTGGCCACCTCGCCACAAGTCTCGCGACGAAGTCTGGTCGCAACACCGACGACGTCCATAGAAATCTTCAGGCTGCGTTCGTGCCCGGGGCATTCGCGGTCCCGTCGGGGATCTTTGGTCTCGCGCGCGCACAGAACGCTGGCTGCGCGTACATGCGGCTGCCACGACAACCGATGTCGCCGTGAGCGTCGCCGTTTTTATGATCGGCCCGGCGAGATCCGCTCCGACGCCACATGGAGCGATCCCACTTGATCGGTATACTCCGCCTTATCCGAATCCACCTTCGTCAGAGCGCCCAGTCGAAGCTGGCGCCGGAACGCGAGTATGAAAGCCAAAGGCTACGGCTGCAACGCTTGCCGCTCCCTGCTTCGGTATTGAAGATCCGTGTTAGAGAGACACACTAGACCCGTGCAGCGATGAACTCAAAGCCCAGAGAGTATCACGAACTCGTCTCTCCGATTCTGCGCCCGGCACGGCTCGTCGCGTCCCGTCGTGCACGAGGGCTTCTCTTCGCCGAAGCTCACGATCTGCAGACGTCCCGCATCTATTCCACGATCCGTGAAATAACGGTGCGCGATCGCCGCACGACGCTGGCTAAGAGCCATGTTGTATTCGTCAGACCCGCTGTCGTCAGCGTTGCCCTCGATCCGAACTCTGATTGCTGGATTCGATTGAAGCGCTTCCACCTTCGCATCCAGCAGCTGAAGAGCTGCATCCGTCAGCTCGGCGCGATCGAACTCGAAACGGACCGGAGTCGTGATCGTGCTGCGCGTTTGCTCGCGAGCTCTCTCGGCCCGCTCCGCATCGGCCTTTGCCGCAGCAGCGGCGCGGTCTGCTTCTTCACGAAGCTTTGCCCTCTCAAGCTCCGCCGCATCCGTTGCTGCGCGATTCGGCGAAGCGGCTGTACTCGGCGCCGACACCGGTTTGTTGTGAGAGCAGCCGGTGGCGATTGCACCCACGGCGATGAACGACACAGAAGCAAGGATTCCGTAACGCATGACTACCCCATTCAATGTGTGAGATTCACTTTGATGACGACCGGCCCGTTGAAAACGCTACGTTTTTCTCGACAATTTTCATAAATCACAAAACTGGGACGCCATTTTCTTTTCCCCAGCACCGGGGTCTCCTTTATTGCGCACCGCGCGCCACTTCTCCATACTAGCAGCACTCTCACCCAATTCGTGTGAAACCACAGACACGCCGCAGTTTTCTCGCAACGCTCGGAGTGGCCGCTATCGGAGCCGCCGCCCGCGATGCACACGCCGCAACCAGCCTCTTCGTCAAACCCCGCAAACTCGATAAAGTTGGACTCCAGCTCTACACAGTCCGCGACCTGATGAAAGCCGACATGCCGGGCACGATCGCCAAAGTCGCACAGATCGGATACAAGGAAGTCGAATTCGCGGGCTACTTCGGGCGAACGCCGGACCAGGTCCGAAAGCTCCTCGACGACAACCACCTGACGTCGCCTTCGACCCACCTGCCGTTTGAAGCCCTCGACAACTGGAAAAAAACTCTCGCCGACTCCAAGCGCATCGGCCACCATTGGGTGACGCTCCCGTACATACCACCAGAGAAGCGGAAAACCGTCGACGACTGGAAGAAAATCGCCACGCAGTTCAATCACGCCGGCGAAGAAGCCAACGACGCCGGTCTTCGGTTCGCTTATCACAACCACGATCTCGAATTCAAACCGGTTGGCGGTACGTTGCCCTTCGACATTCTTCTGGGCGAAACCGATCCGAAGCACGTCGACTTCGAGATGGATATTTACTGGGTCTATTTCGGTGGCGCGGATCCGCTGGTTCTTTTCAACCGCTACCCGCACCGCTTCCCACTCCTGCACGTCAAGGATTCATCTGCGCCCCCCGCGCGAAAAATGGTGGACGTCGGAAGCGGCGTGATCAACTGGCCGGCGATTTTTGCCCAGAGTCAGAAGGCCGGACCCGTCCGCCACTACTTCGTCGAGCACGATCAGCCCGCCGATCCAATCGCCACCATTCGCAACAGTTACAACTACCTGCACAACCTGACGTTCTGATCTCGATTTCCTCGTTGCACTCATCACATTCAGGAGCGCTTTCCCAATGACCGGGAAGAAAGTCACGCGACGCGAGTTCGTCGGCGACGCGGGTAAAATCGGACTCGGCGTCATGATCGTGCCGCGGCACGTTCTCGGAGGAGTCGGATATCAGGCGCCAAGCGATACGATCAACTTCGCGGTGATCGGGTTTGGCGGAATGGGCTCGGAAAACGCGCAGGAGCTCGCCAAGACTGAGAACCTCGTCGCATTCGCCGACGTCGACTTCGGATACTCCGAGAGCAAAGTCGCGGAAAAGCTCAAGGACGACGACAAGAAGGACCGACCCGAAGGACTTCTTCTCAAACAGAAATTCGACAAGGCCGCCCGGTACTCGGATTTCCGCGAGATGCTGGAAAAGCAGAAGGACATCGACGGCGTCGTGATCGCGACGCCCGACCATGTCCACGCAATAGCTGCCAAGACAGCAATGCAAAGTGGCAAGCACGTCTACGTGCAGAAGCCGCTCACCTACTCCGTGCACGAAGCGCGTACGCTGCGTCAGCTCGCGCTAGACAATCCGAAGCTCGTCACCCAGATGGGAAATCAGGGTCACTCGAGCGAAGGCGCGCGACTGATCAACGAGTGGATTCAGGCCGGCATCATTGGTCCGGTTCACGAAGTACATGTCTGGACCAATCGTCCGGTGGTGTATTGGCCACAGGGAGTTCCACGGCCAACCGGCGCTCCGGCGCCGAGTGCGCCGCCAAGTCCGTTCGGAAATCCATTCAGCTTTCGCTACGTCAACATGCTTCTGGCTTCCGCGCTGGGGTCCTATCCGGTGCCGCCCGGCTTGAACTGGGATCTTTACACGGGGCCGGTCGCGGAAAACGTTCCCTACCATCCGATCTATCACCCGTTCAACTGGCGCGGATGGGTCAACTTCGGCGTCGGCGCGCTCGGCGACATGGGCGCGCACCTCATCGACCATCCATATTGGGCCCTCGGTCTCACGTACCCGACGAGCATCGAAGCGACGTCGACTCAGTGGGGAACGATGCCGATTCCGCCTGATCCGGCCGCCGCCGCCGGAACGCGCGAAGCGAGAGGGTACAACAAGCCGGTTTCGTACCCGGTCGCGACCGCAGTCCACTATCAGTTCCCGTCGCGTGGATCACAACCTCCGGTCAAGCTCAATTGGTACGACGGGGGCCTTTATCCGCCGCGACCCGATGCGTTACCGGACGACGTCACGCTCAAGAGCGAAGGCGGCGTGATCTTCATCGGAGAGAAGGGAATTCTGATGAACGACACCTACGGCTCGAACCCTCGCCTCTTCCCCGTGTCACTCAGCGAAGACGCGGCGCTCGTCCCAAAGACCTACGCGCGAATTCCCTGGAGTCACGAGATGAATTGGGTGAAGGCCATCAAAGGCGAGGCGAAAGCGAGCTCGCCACTGGAGTATGCCGCTCAACTGACGGAGACGATGCTGCTCGGCGTAGTTGCGTTGCGCACGGGACAGGGGAGAAAGATCCTTTACGACGGCGAGCACATGACCGTCACGAACATACCTGACGCGAACCAGTACCTGACGCGAGAGTATCGCGCAGGCTGGGCAGTCTGATCAATCCACCCACACGAGGATTCCATGATTCATCGAGCTGCCGCACGCGCCGCGATCGTTGGTCAATTGATCTTGATTTTCGCCGGCTGTACGCAGATGGGAAACGGAGTGCCGGTCGCGTCGACCACCGCCTCCGGCGCGACGCCATTGACCGCTGAGCAAACTGCGGCGGGCTGGCGCTCACTCTTCGACGGAACGAGCCTGGCTGCGTGGAGGGGTTACAAGGAGGCAGGAGTTCCGGCCGGTTGGCACATCGTCGATGGTATTCTCACAAAATCCGGCTCAGTAAACGATCTGATCACGCGCGACCAGTTTGGGAATTTCGAGCTGGCGCTCGATTGGAAGCTCGCACCCGGTGGTAACGCGGGCGTGTTTTATCGAGGCACCGAAGAGTACGATCACATCTACTGGAGCGCGCCTGAATACCAGCTCCTCGATGACGCGGGGCATCCCGACGGCAAGAGCCGGCTCACCTCCGCGGGTTCCGATTACGCGCACTATCCGTCCCCTCCGGGTGTGGTCAAGCCCGCGGACCAATGGAACTCCACGCTGCTCGTCGTAAACGGAAATCACGTCCAGCATTGGCTCAACGGACAGAAGGTTGTCGACTACGACCTTGGTAGCCCCGACTGGGAAGCGAAGGTCAAGGCGAGCAAGTTCGCGGCTTA
>JBOHTB010000121.1:0-6778 GCA_050733435.1 Gemmatimonadaceae bacterium
ACGTTGGTCGTCGTATCCGTGCTACCACGGCTTCGCGAGTAGAGATCGAACGTCAGGCCCGGCTGCGATTGCGCGGAAAGCGCTTGTCCACTGCAGAAAAGAGCGAGGACGCACAGCCTGGATTGGAGTCGCAAGACATCCCTCGCATATCGTGTCGTAGCTTGCAGTCCCAATGTGGAGTGAGCCTCAAAGACGGTCAAGAAGCCGACACCGCGAGAACTCGACGCCGGATAACGACTCTACCGGTAGTCTTCGACTGAATCTCTCCGAGAAGTTGAGCTTGAATCTCTGCGGATTGTCGGAACTGAATCTCTCCGAGCGGCGGAGCCTGAATCTCCGCGAATAATCGGGACGACGGCGCTACGAACGGATGACGCTGCGTCACTCCTGATGACAATCCGCCCGCTGAAAGTCCGAGCCGTCACATCTGCCCGCCCATCACCTATTGTGAACTCGACCCGTCCCGCTTTCCGTCCCTGCCCGGCGGAGCCGGTGTCGACGGCGAAATCCGACTGGACAGCTCCGCCGACGGTCTCGAGACTGAAGTGCGCACCGGAGTTTTGCGGAATGGTAAGGCGAATCGTTCCCGAGTGCGATTCGAAGTCGTATGAACCTCCCGTAACAAGACGGCCGGCATACACCATGTCGCCGCTCACCGTCTGGCCGTGTATGTAGTTCCCTCGCACGCCGATCAGCGTGATGGTTCCGCTGACGGTCCACGCCTCGAGGGGTCCCGAGATATTTTCCGCGCGCAGATTCCCGCTCACACTCTGGGCACGGAGGTCACCCGCAAGCTGTGTCACCCGGACCGGTCCTGATACCGACTCGACGGAGACCTGCCTTCTGCCGCCGCTTATGTCGATGGAGGCGCTCACGGTCGTCGCGGAGATTTCGCCCTGCGATCCGCTGGCGGTAATGTTTCCGGAGTTGGCATTCAGCCTCAGATGAGTCCCTCGCGGAACGGACACATCGTAGCTCGCGCTCGCGGACGGATTCGCGCCGCGCGGTCCTCGCTGCTCTACGCGGACGGTTACTCTGTTGGGAGTGGCGTCAAAGCGAACGGTGCCAGTCTCGGTCGATGCATGAATGTTCGCGTAGGCCAAGTCCCAACCGCGGACTCTGATCTTTCCCGACACGAGCGAAAGATCGACGGTGCCTCCAAGATCAAGGCGTACCGTCGTATCGAGCTGCGCCCGCTTCTGACCCATTAAAGCAAGCGGAAGCGCCGCGCTAAGGATCGCTATAAGAGGAAGCTGAAGGATCTTGGACATCTCCCGTCAGCTCCTGGCTTGCAGCATGGCCGCTCTCCGCAGGAGCTCAACCTTCATCTCGAGTGCCCACGACATCTGGCCGTCGATCAAGGAGTTCCCCGGATCCTTTTCCAGCGCAGCCCTGCACTGAGCGATCGCGGAGTTCACGATTCGCACATTCTTGTCGATCACGCCGGCGGTAGATGTGTCGAGCTCGGCCTTCCTTAGCCGCACTACCCCACGAAGCATTTTGATTTCCTTGTCGTAGACGACCTCGTCGGGCGACGGAGTAAGCTTTGAAGCCGATGCTGTCGCGACCGTCAGCGACTCCGGAGTCACGCCGCCGGCAAGCGTCGAACCCACTGAGTCCACCGCGATATGTTCGCTGTCCACCGATGGAGCTGGAACGGCACCCTCGGCCCTCGCTTTCGCACCCGATGACACTCGCTGGGGCGTTACACCCAAGGCGACCGGTCGCGCACCAGAACCATTCGCGAAGCTCCGCGTCCTAGTCGGTCCGAGCCAGTGCGCAGTCGCAAGAAAGGTAGCTCCAGCCGTCACAAGAACGAGTGCGGCCGCAGCCAGACCCATCTCAGCGGGTCCCCAGCGCATTTTCCGGCGCGCGGGCGATTTACGTGTTGTCGCGGTCGTCCGCACGAGTGCCGTACTCGATGACAGTATCGGTTGGCTCGAGGGTGCGGATGGTTCAACCGACGGTGCCGACGGTTCGCTCTCCAGCGGCAACGGTTCACTTGGCATTGCCGACGGTTCACTCAAGGTTGGCGAGGGTTCACTCGACGTTGGCGAGGATTCACTCAAGGTTGCCGACGGTTCACTGGCTGGCGGTGACGCTTCGGTAGCGGGTACAGGCCGCAGTGGCGGCTCGGTTGTGACAGAGGACGGAGTTGGCGGCTCGATATTCAACGCGACCGGCTCACTCTGAGTCATGAGCGGCTCGCTTGTCGCCGGAGAGCCTTCAGTCATCAGCCCCGGTGGCTCGATCGTCGTCACCGATGGCTCAGTCGTCGACACCAACTCTTCTGTTGTCGGCATCACCGGCTCACTTTCCGAGACCGACTCTGTGGCGCTGATCGGAGCGCCGATGCGATGCGCTATTCCCGACCATAGCTCGCGTGCAGGAAGGAGAGCCGGTAGAGCCGCGGCTTCACGCTCGAGATTCCGGAGGTCGCGCGCACGCTCGGCACAGCGCACGCACTCACGGAGGTGTTCTTCAATGGGTTTGCGCAGCCATTCTTCCAGAGTCCCGTCGAGGTAGTCCGGTAGAGTCGCTTCGACGGCGTCGCACGTCAGGTTGAATGTCGTCATGGTGCCAGCGCCTCCAACAGCAGCACCCGTGCCCGGTTCAGCTGCGCCCTGCTTCGGCCCGCAGTGATACCAAAGATCTCGGCTATCTCCCCGTGCTTGAGGCCTTCCACGTCGTGCAGCACGAAGAACGTGCGTGCGTCAGCCGGAAGTCTGTCGATCGCCTGAGAAAGATCTGGTGCCGAGTCTTCCGCCTCGATTTCCGCAGCGGCACTTCCATCTAATTTCTCACTATTCAGAACAACGCTGACGGCCAGCCCGTGCAGCCAGCCGCCGAATGTGCTCTCTCTCGTCAACTCAGGCAGCTTCTCCCACGCACTCACAAAGACATCCTCGGTCAACTCTTCCGCAATCGCGTTGCTTCCGGACAGTCGAGCGCACAGCGAGTAGATCCGACTCAGGTACCTCACGTACAACCGCTCAAAGGCCTGATAGTCTTGCCCCGCTGCGAGTGCCGCGTCTGTGGAATCACTCATCAGCCCCGCGATTGCCTCGGACGTCCTCCGGCCGTTTGATCATCGTCCTCTCGTATGCGGATCGGATGGACGAATTGGGCAAGGTTTGAACCCGGCGCGAGAAGAACGCGCGGTGCCGACCTCACGCCTCAGGCCGGTTCAACCGAACATGATTGAGCTTTGGGAAAAGGAACTCAGTGCCCGGGCGTCACCGGATCTCGCGCCCTCCCCGACGGTTGTCCGGAACGAACCTGTTCCGTGAGGGCATCGCCACTGCTGGAAGCGTATGCTCGTTCATCACCGCATTCGCCGGAATTATTCGGTTGCGGTTCAACAGATAGGCGACGACGCTGTAGACATCGTGTGGCTTGAGGGAGCCAGGCGAGTCGAACGGCATTGCACGATTCACGTAGTCGTACAACGTCGTCGCGTAGGGCCAATAGCTTCCGATCGTGCGGAGAGGGAGCAGTTTCGGATCGCGTCCGAAGTTGAAGCTGTCGCCAGGCATTCGCCCAACCAGCTTGTTGAACGGCCCTTCAACGCCGGTAGCGCCATGACATCTGACGCAGCGTTGTTCATAAACGAGCTCTCCGGCCGCGACAGTTCCGCTGTCGTGAGGGAGGCCACGACCATCGGGGCGGACGTCGCTGTCCGCAGTCCGAATCTCTTCCGCAGTTGCAATGCGACCAAAGCCGAACCTCTCAGGATATTGCCGCTCATGATGGACCGGCCGAGTTGCCACCACGATTCCAGCCACCACGATTCCAGCCACCACGAGCATACTCAACGCGACCACGCGCGTTCGCATCCTCAGAGCTCCGTGTCGAAAAAGACGTGGCCGTCCGACTCGACCTTCCAGCATCGGATGTCGTTGTTGTGATAAGAAGTCCCAGGACCTCGAGTCGCGACGAGCTGGGCACGCGTCGGCTGCACGTATCCAGTTTCATCGGTTGCGCGGCTCATTAGATAAGCTTCGCCGCCGTTGTATTTCCATAAATACCTGAATCGCGTCGTGCACTTCGAGAGCACGGGCGCCTGGAGCTCCGCATCCTCCCAGGACCTTCCACGATCGACGCTCACTTCGACTCGCGTGACGTTACCGCGACCGCTCCAGGCCAAACCGGTGACTTCCCACCACCCGGGTGAAAGAGCGTCCGGATATGCGGGGAACGTGATCAGGGACTTGCAGTCCATGACAAAGCTGAATTGCCGGGCTGTACCGTTGGCGAGAGGGTCGGTGTATTTCGACGTCTCCTCGCGCGTCATCCATGGCCTGTCGCCAATCTCGATGCGCTGAATCCATTTCACGTTGGTGTTGCCTTCCCAACCGGGCAGAAGCAGCCGGGCGGGATATCCCTGCTCGGGGCGAACCGCCTCGCCGTTCTGTCCGTATGCGATCATCGCATCGTCGAAAGCCTTCTCGATCGGAATGCTCCGAGTCATGCGTGCGGCGTCACTTCCTTCGGCGAGAAACCACCTGGCATCGGGCGAGATGCCGACCTCCTTGAACAGCACGGCGAGCGGGACCCCGGTCCATTCGCTCGTGCTCAGCAGCCCGTCCGTGTCTTGGGGAGTCTGCTTCCGATCCGCGTCCGTGAACGGGCCCAAGCCCACTCCATTGCCGGAACACTCGATAAAGTGAATGCGACTCACCGATGGGAACCGTTTGAGATCGTCCAGCGTGAACTTGAGCTGGCGCTCACACATTCCGTGAATTAGCAACGTGTATTTCTTCGGATCGATCGCCGGAATTCCAGCGTGGTGCCGTTCGTAATGGAGATCGGAAGGGGTGATGATCCCTCTAAGATCCTGAAGAGGCGCGCCAGACCATCCGGCGGGCTGTGAGACGAATACCTCTCGACGCGGATTCTCGAACGTTGAACGCTGGCCGAGCTCGGTTGGCAGCCGGCCTTGAACTTTTGTGGGATCGGGAGGAACGACGATCGGTGGGCGTTCGGTTAGCTGACCGTGAAGCGGGATTCCGGTCGCAAGCAGTGTCGCTCCGGCTGCAACGATTGCATCCCGGCGGGTGATCGCACGGGGCTTTGCCGAGTTGACGTCCCGGGAGTCGTCGGTAAAGGATTTGTCTGTCATCGCAGTCCGTGCCGGCAACGACGCTGCTGAGAGCTCAGGCTATGAGCGGGATAAGCTATAAGCGTCCGAGGCGCGGCGTGAGGGTAGGAGCTTTTCGCTACTCTCGAGAGCGGCCGAATCTTAACTTTTTCCTATGCGCTCGAGCTGCGTCATCGGGGCTTTCCACTTGAGATGGCATTGCGTAACCGTGTTGCGCCGGAGTTAATTCTCAAGCGCTCATCACGGAACAACCTCTTCCCGCCCCCGAATGAAGAACGCGCTGTATTACGGCGTTACGGTCGCTTCGCTGTCAATCCTGATGGTTGTCACGGCGTGCAGCGAGAACGCTACGGGCACAGCGGCCGATCTCGCTGGGACATGGCAACTTGAGACCGTTAACGGGAGTCCGCTACCCTATGGATTCGACCTGGGTGATTCCGTAACAAACGAAGTGCTGGATCTTAAGGCCGATGGCACGATGGTCGAGAGTTATGCAGGAGTTCATTCGGGGCAGGCCTTCACGCTGCCAAGTAGCGGCACATGGTGGGTCTCAGGAGGCAGTCTCTTTATCCTGGACTTATTGTCCGAATTCATTGGGGGCACTTTCACTCCTGACCCGGTGACCCATCGTACAATGCGTTTGACGCTGGATGGCGAAACCTGGATTTATTCGCGCCGATGACCCAACAGGAATAGGCGGCTTCACGTTCAAGCCTGTGGGTGCTCCGATGCCGCTCA
The DNA here is from genome assembly GCA_050733435.1 of Gemmatimonadaceae bacterium. Taxonomy (GTDB): domain Bacteria; phylum Gemmatimonadota; class Gemmatimonadetes; order Gemmatimonadales; family Gemmatimonadaceae; genus UBA4720. The sequence continues at coordinate 5,840 of JBOHTB010000121.1, forward strand.
TTATTTCCTTCTGCAAACCACCACCCGAATAGCAAGGAGCGATGCGTGTCATTCACCAGCAAATTGATCGTGATCTCCGTCGTCACAGGCTTCGGCACCGGTGTCGCCGCGCAAACGCCTTCGCCGGATCTCACGCAGTATTTGATTGCCGATCGTGCCGCCGAGGTAGTGCTCGCGCGGAGCGCCGCGCCGAGACGGATCTCGGACTCCGCGACGGTGCTGGTTCTGACTCGCGAGGGATTCGTCGAGGCAGTGCGCGGGACCAACGGCTTCGTCTGCCTCGTGCACCGCGCGTTCGCCGGACCCCTCACCGACGTCCCGTCCTGGTCCAACACGCGCATCCGTGCGCCTCACTGCCTCAACGCCGCCGCGGTGCGCTCGGTACTTCCGGAGATGAAGGAGCGAGCCTCACTCATGATGTCCGGTGTTCCTGTAAAGGACATCGTCGCGAGGATCTCCCGTGATTATGCAACCCGCAAGTTCGCCGCACCGGAGAGCGGTGCGATGGCGTACATGATGTCACACGACCAGTACCTGAATGACGACAACCCGAGTTGGAAGCCGCACGTGATGTTCTACTACGGCGGGGCGCGAAACCCGTCCGAGTGGGGAGCTGGCGGGTTTGACGCGCCGATCATCGATGGTGGAAGTGAGAAGGCCGCGGGGATCAACATCATTCTCATCCCGGTGCCTGAGTGGTCCGACGGCACACCGTTCAAGGGGCGTTGATGACGGGGTTGGCCGGGAGTTCCATGAGATCTCGGTCCGCAGTTGTGCTCTTGACCCTTTTCTGCGTGTCGGCAGGAAACATCGCCGCGCAAGGAATAGCGCCAGCTACTGCGAACGGTTCAGTCGTCGAGCGCGTTCCATGTCGATTTACTGCCTTTGAGAATCAGTCCGGATTCACGAGAAAGTACTATTCAATCCGCGAGTACAACG
>JBOHTB010000122.1:0-4093 GCA_050733435.1 Gemmatimonadaceae bacterium
GCGCTCAGCCACGAATGGAGGACCAATGAGGAAGCATTACCTGCTGGTGAGTGACTTCGATCAGACTCTGAGCTTCAACGATTCTGGTCTCGTACTGAGCGAGATGCTCGGCATCACCGGCTTTCAGGAGAAAGTGGCGAATCTGGCGCGACTCAATCTCGTGCAGGAGGGCGCGGAGCTCACCTATCTGCTCCGCCACGATCCGGAATTCCGGCGCGTGCGTCGCGGCGACCTCGTCGAGGTTGGCCAGAGGATCAGGCTCAAGCGCAACATCGCACTGCTCGCCGAATTCCTGAAGGAAGGCATCGACGGATTTCGCTTCGACTTCTACGTCGTCTCCGCCGCTCCCTGGCTCGTAGTGCACTCAGCGCTCGATGGCATCGTTCCGCCCGATCATATCATCGGAGCGCACTTTGGTTTCAGCACGGAGACCGGCGAAATCGAAACGATCGAGCAGGTACCGGCCGGCTACGGGAAAGTCGCGGCCGTGGACTATCTGCGATTCCGGCTTGGATTGCCAAGCGATCGCGTCGTCTACGTCGGCGACGGAAGCTCGGATATCCACGTGATGCTACATGTCAATCGCGGTGACGGCCTGACGATCGCGGCTTCGGAGGCGCGGCACATCTCGCAGATCGCAAAGCGAACCGTGATCAGCGATGATGCGCTGAGCGTGCTCATTCCAATTCTGGAGGAGATCTGCGGCTACGATCCGAGTCAAATCCGGCTTGTGTTCGAGGAGCAGGGGCTGCTGATTCAAGAGTGGGATCGCGTTCGCACTGATTGGCTCACGATTCGGGATGGAGCTGGCGCCGTTGTAGAACCGGCGGCATGAACTATTAAGTCGCGAGCTTTGAACTACAAAAGAACTGGTGGGAGGCGGGAGTAGTTCAGGTGATAGGGTCCAGTTCACTACGTCGTGACGCTCCGGTTACCCGTTACGCCACAAGCAACTGCCTATGGCCGGATCGCCATTAGGAAAGTCTGGGCGTAGTGAACTGGCACCTGCCATCTTACCTTCTGCCGCCTCCCACCAGTTCTTTTGCAGTTGTCCTCAGGCCATTCTGTAGATCTATCTAATCCATAACGCCAAACTGATGATCCACTACCTCGGCTACTTCGCCGGCGCGCTGACCGTGTTCTCCTTTCTTCCGCAGGTGATCCGCACCTGGCAGAGCCGCCAGACCCGCGATCTTTCCTTAGGGATGTTCGCGTTCCTGGTTACGGCGAGCTCGCTGTGGATCATTTACGGGGTGGTGATCCGCGACTGGCCCGTCATCCTGACCAACGTCGGCATGGTCACTCTGAATGGAGCCATCGCCACGGCAAAGCTGCGCTACGGTTGAGATCGACGCCCTTTCGGAATCGTACGGGGAGGCTCTGCGATCCCGCTTTGGCGGACCGTGCGCGAAGGACCTCCAGATTGTCGTTGTTGCGCGCTACCAGAATGAGCTGCGCCCCGTTCTGCCCACGCAATGATTTCAGGTCTCGCACTTCGCCATCGATGACGATTCCGCTCCGTGTCATGTCGACGGCGGAGAAGTGGCCGTCGCCAGTCCCGCGCATTAGCAGACCGTAGCTCGCGTCGTATCTGCCGAGCATGGGCGTCACACCGTAAAGATTTCCGCCGACGAGCAGGTCGGTGTGCCCATCGCCGTCGAAATCTCCAGCGAGCGTCGCGTAAATCGGAGCGAACTGCGCTTCGATCGGTAGCGGCCTGATCGTGAAGGTCCCGTTGCCGTTGTTGAGTGCTACGGCGCTGCCGAAGTCATAGGCTTCGCGCACCTGCGCTTTTTTCAAATCCGATGCTGGAAAGATGTCCTCGATTCTGCTCGCCCCAAAATCCTTGTACGTCGGGTATCTGCTCTTCAGTGAAGGGATCTTCCTTATGAGCTCGTCGCGACCCGCAATCGGATAGCTCACTCCGTTCCTATAGGAAGTAAGTATCTGCTCGACGTTGCCGTTGCCGCTGTGCGAGAAATCGTTGACGTACAGGCGGACCGGCTCTGTTGCGGATGCCTGCAAATACGAATTGAGGCCGAGGTTTCCGAGCACGAGATCTTCGCGCCCGCTGCCGCGGAGATCGACGGCCTGGACTGTGTTCCACCAGCCGTTGGTGCCGGAGAATCCGGCTTCCTTCGTGCGATCGACGAGCTTCCCGTTTTCCTGATGAAAGACGCGCACTGGCATCCACTCCCCGACGACGACCAGGTCCAGCTTGCCGTCGTGATCGTAATCGATCCAGGCGGCGGATGTGACCATACCGGCTTCCGAGAGATCCGGCGCTTTCTCCCGTGTTACGTCGGTGAAGTGTCCGCTGCCGTCGTTCTCGAGGAGATGGCTCGTCGGGATCAGACCATAGGCGCGCGGCACTACTCTGCTCCCGATGAAGACGTCGGGGTGCCCGTCACCGTTAAAGTCGCCGACCGCGGCGCAGGAACCATTCTCGAAGATGTCGGGCAGCGCGTCTCGCGCACGCGTGAAGTTGCCTTTGCCGTCGTTCAGGTAGAGCCGCGGAAGCAGTGCATCCGCGTTTCCCCAGAACTCGTTGCCGCCGCTCACTACCAACAGATCGGGGTGACCGTCGCCGTTCGCGTCGAAGAAGACGGCGCCTATATCCTCAGACACGCTGTCGGCGGCGATTGACGGTTGATTGGTTGCGCGGAAAGTGCCATTGGGCTGCTGGATGAACAGCCTGCCAGGCTGCCACTTGGCGCCGCCGACGTAGAAATCGTCGAGACCATCGCCGTTGACGTCGCCGACGGCGAGCCGCGGGCCCTCAGTCGATAACACATGGGGGATGAGCGGCTCTCGATTGTAATCGAGAAACGCATTCTCTTCGTGCTTGAAGTCGACTCCTACCTGCTTCGTCACGTCGGCAAAGAGCGTCGGCTCCGGCGCCGGAGGGACATAGGCGGCGGTCGCGTCCTTCTGAGACAAAGTCAGAATGCGATTCACGCCGACGTTCGTTAGCACCTGATAGCGCCGGTTCGGCCAGACGACGGTCAGCGAGTCCACTGTGGTCGAATTGCCCAGGCCGAAATGAAGTCGCGGATCCACGGAGGACTCGAAACCCCGCGTGGGCTGCTCCTCGAGCATCTGCGTCGCGCCGTGATTTGTGATGGTGACTTTCGCGCCTATGCCCTGCGTGTTCCGTCCGGATCCGCGCAACGCAACTGTCAGGTACGAGTTGCCATTCTGCTCACGCGACCGGTTTCTGTATATCGACGCCGGCGAATTGATGTTGTTGACGACGAGGTCGAGATTGCCACTGTTGTTGAGATCGACGTACGCCGCGCCGTTGGAGAATCCCGGCTGCGCCAGGCCCCAAAGCTGCGCGACATTGGTAAATGTGAGATTGCCGTCGTTTCGAAACGCATAGTTCGCGAGCGGCGTTCGGGGCATTTTGTCCAGGAGCTTGAGATTCGCCTCGGTGATGGAATCGCCCAGTGATGCCTGCACGGCCTCATTGCCAACGTAGGTGATGTAATCCATGTCGTTGGGCCGACGATACACGCCGTTAGTAACGAACAGATCCTTGTGCCCATCGTTGTCGAGATCCGCGAATAGCGGGGACCAGCTCCAATCGGTGGCCGACACGCCGGTGAGATAGCCTATCTCGCTGAATTTCCCGTCACCGCGGTTGAGTTGTAATGCGTTGCGCGTGTACTGCGGGTTGTATCCCGCCTGCAGCGTCATGTCGAAGAGGTTGAACGTCTCCGCTGTCGAAGTGGTCTTGAGCGTCGCCTCGTCTTCGGGAAGCATATCGAGGGAGATGATGTCGGGACGTCCGTCGTCGTTGAAATCCGCGGCATCGACGCCCATCGAGAACCTGCTGGTGTGCCCCATCTCCTTTGCCACCGACTCTGTGAAGGTGCCGTTGCAGTTGTTGATGTAGAGGTAGTCGTTCCCCTGGAAATCGTTGGTGATGTACAGATCGGGGCAGCCATCGCCGTTTACGTCGGTCGCGACGACGCCGAGCCCGTAGCCATCGATGCCGTCGTGAAGGCCGGCGGCGGCGGTGACATCCGTGAAATGACCACCATCATTTCTAAACAGTCTGTCGCCAGTTCGCGTTGGGGCGTTGACGGAC
>JBOHTB010000123.1:0-14526 GCA_050733435.1 Gemmatimonadaceae bacterium
ACGTTGGTCGTCGTATCCGTGCTACCACGGCTTCGCGAGTAGAGATCGAACGTCAGGCCCGGCTGCGATTGCGCGGAAAGCGCTTGTCCACTGCAGAAAAGAGCGAGGACGCACAGCCTGGATTGGAATCGCAAGACATCCCTCGCATATCGTGTCGTTGCTTGCAGTCCCAATGTGGAGTGAGCCTCAAAGACGGTCAAGAAGCCGACACTGCGAGAACTCGACGCCGGATAACCACTCTACGGGTAGAAAGAAAAACTCCGCAAGCATGTAAATCCTCGCGGGGTAACGATCGGACATTTATGGGCCTGGCATGAGCCAAGAACAACGACGTCCGACGGTCAGCGCACCCGGATTTCTTTTGTTCGGACCTAGAAGTCCCTGCGCCCGGTGATCTGCAGCGAGAGGGTCAACAGGCTCGCCGAGATTCCAATGAATACCATGGCCCTCAGCCACGGCATCGCGGGTGGCAGCAATACCGTATGCGCCTGATTCCAATGCATCGAGCCAAATTCGCCCATGGTCTGCAGAACGTTGACCTCGTACGGCTGGATGGCCGGCACCTGCGCCGCCAGCGGGATCAGAAAAAGCACCACGAAAGCGACCATCAAAGCTGTGTACTCTCCGGCGAAGCTTACCGACGCGAGATAGGAAAGGCTGAATATCAACCCGCCGCCAGCCATCCAAAGCGCGGCGAAGTGTAGCGACACCGACACTGGATAATATTCGTGCATCACTAGCGAGAGCGTTGGGACCAGCACCAATGGCAGCAAACAAAGGGCTATCAGCTCGAGTAGTCCAACAGCGATTCGGGTGAGGCTCAGCTGCATCCGCAGCACCGGAAGCGCGAGACTGAATGCCGCCGTTCCATATCTGCGCTCGCGGAGCAATCCGCCCAGACCCAGGAAAAGAACGAGCATCTCGAAAATCCCTTTCGCAGTGCCGGCGTAGACGAACTGATAGATGTGCTCGTTATACGAGGGCAGGTGACCATGGGCCGGGTTTCCGAGCGGGTTCTGACGGATCTGCACGTTAAAGACGATGACCAATATGCAAAGCACCGCGATGGTGCCGGCGCTGATCAAAAAACGAGCGCGGCTTTCCCGCCAGGCCTTGAAGCAAAGCATCTGGAATCCGCCGCCGGTCATTAGAAATCCTGCCGCTGCGTGACTACTACACTGCCAGCAACAAGAAGAACGGCACCGACCAGTAGAGGGGCCAGCGTCATCACCGGCGCAGAACCCGTAAGCTGCGCAGAGGTCTCGTTGAAATACGACATACCGATTCCGCTCATCATGTCGTTCAAGTCAGGGAGAAAGCGGTCCAGCACTGGAATTTCTGCAAGGAGCGTATAGCCGAGTAGCCCGACTAATCCCATCACTGGGGCGGTGAACTCGCCGCTGAACAAGGTCGAGGCCAGTAATCCCATTCCGAAGATCAACATGCCGGCAGGCACCCAGAGGGACACGAAGCCCCAGGCCTGCGTCGCTGGATACGTTTCTCCGACCAGCGGAGACAGCGCCGGTATCACGATCGCCGGTATCATTGCGAGTACGGAGACCTGAAGGACGCCAATGGCTGCGCGAGTAGTCACGATCCGCGAACGGCTGACGGGAAGTCCCAGCGTCAGCCACGTCGTTCCGTTCGCGCGCTCGCGAGCCAAGCCGCCAACGCCAAGGAAGATCGCAAGAAGCATGAATAACTCGCGCAGGTAGTTTTTGTATGTGATTCGCCAGATGTACATCGCATACGTAACGCGCTCGTCACTCAATCCTGCACTGGCGTCGCGATGAAAAAAGACGAAGCACGCGCATATGACCGACAGCGCACCGAAAGCGAGGAAAAAACGCGCGCCACTTTCTCGGACAGCTTTGTACCACAGCATCACGACTCGGGCTTGACTGATTCGAGGAACAACTCGCGCAGGCTGATTGGAGTAACGTCCACCGAAACGGCGTGCATGCTGCGGCCCTGCGCCACGATCGCGTCAACGTTATCACTCGACACCACCGACAGCTGCCGATCACCGCGGTGAACGCGCTTTACTCCGGCAAGTCGGAACTCCCCGCTTGGTGGCTGCGCAGCAAAGCCGAGCGTGATGCGTCGATACTCCTGTCGCAGTTCGTCGAGCGAGAAATCATCGACGAGGGTACCGTGGTCTACAATGCAGACCCGGTCAGCTATCCGCTCGACCTCCGCAATCTGGTGCGATGAGAAAAAGATGGTGGTGCCCTGTGCTGCAGCCGCGACCAGAGACTGCAGCAGCTCTTCAATCGCGACGGGATCCAATCCCTCGCTGGGCTCGTCGAGAATTAGCAGCGCCGGTCGCCGCGAGAGGGCGAGCAGCAGAGCGAGTTTGGTGCGCATGCCCTTCGAGAGTGCCCGCACCTTTCGCTTGGGTGGCAACTGATACTCGGCCAGAAACTTCTGCGCGAGCTCCGGCTTCCAATCGGCGTAAAACGAGCTCGTAAACCGAATAACTTCATTGACGGTCATGTACGCGTAGAGCTGTTTGTCTTCGCCGACGTAGGCGATGTGGTGCCGTGCCTCCAGGTTTGCCCGCGGATCGTCGAGTGGCCGCCCGAGGAGCATTCCAGTTCCACTCGTCGGGTGCGTCATGCCAAGCAGCATCTTGATCGTCGTACTCTTCCCCGCACCATTGCGGCCGAGGAAGCCCGTGATCTGATTGGCTCGGACGTAGAGATCGAGCGCTTCGACGGCGGTGAATCTGCCGAACCGCTTTGTCAGCTGATGCGTTTCGATGACACGAGGCTCAGTCATCTTGTATAGCGTGAAGCGCGTGCATGGAGCGGATAAAACAGCTCCGCCTCGAACAGGCGGGTGATCTCCTCTTCCGTCAGCCCCTCGGCGTGAAGAGACGCGACCAGATTTCGGACACGCTGCTGCGCGACGCGGACCTTTTCCGCGCGCAACGGCGTGTTGCGTCGGGCGGAGACGTATGCGCCGGAGCCGTGACGCAGTTCGATTAGCCCTTCGTGCTCGAGCTCGGAGTACGCTTTGGCGACGGTGTTATGGCTGACGACGAGCTGCTCCGCCAGCGTTCGGATCCCCGGGAGGAGATCGTCGTTCTGCAGGACGCCGGTCTCGATGGCGTAGCGAATCTGCTGCATCAGCTGCAGATAGAGCGGCTGCCCGGCATTTGGCGAGAGGGAGAAATTTATACGCACTGTACCAGTGTAGTGGGACAGTGGGAGACTGTCAATAGAAAAAAAACCCGCCAGCGCCTAAACGCTTGCGGGATAATGATCTGAAATTCATGGGCCTGGGAGGAGTTGAACCTCCGACCTCGCGCAGGCGACCGAAAGGGTGTCAGAAGTCCGGCAAGAAATCAGTAAATCGTTGACGGACAGCGTGATCTGCCGTGGTTGCACTCCTCGGATCCCGGACGATATCGGGTTCAACCGACAGCTGAATCGACAGCAGAAAGCTTTGCTTGTGCGCAGAGACCGCCGTCGACGTGTTTCAGTATTCCATCGCGTTTATCGGGGGTGATGATGTTAACGGGTGTAGAGACAAGGCCTCAGTTGCCTTCCGCCCCACACGGGGAGCAGGTCGAGCGCGCGTACGTATGGCTACTGAGTGCGCTTTCCCCCGACCCCTGAGGAGCATCGAGCGAAATCGCAATGGAGCCATGCGCGCTAGGTACGCGGAACGGTGATGACGCGGTTCATCCCGAGATCGAAGTGATATTTGTGCTCTTTGGTCCTGATCCAGCAGACCAGGACATAGGTTCCCGGCGTGAATCGCGCGTGAACGAAGGCCTGCTCTCCAGGATGAAGACCCGTCGTTCCGGCGATCGTGGTCGCTGTGCGACGGCCCGTCGGCGGATTTCTGAACCAGGCCAGCGCGTCCGCAACTGAGTGACCCGGCAGAACTTTCAGCACAACTAAGTCGTGCCCCTCCTTCGCGTCGTTGCGCACGCGAAGCGTCTGCGTACCGGGCCTGATCGGGACGCCTGTTACAGCTATCCCGTAAGTGGTGAGCGTAACGAGATGGCTGCTCGTCGGTGGGCTGCCTGTGTCGGCTGCGGGGACCACATGCAGGATTCCCATCATCCCTTTCACGAAATGGGTCTTTCCGTCCGGGCTTTCCACAAAACAGCCCATGACGTAGTCACCCGCCGGAAGGAAGAGCGACACGCTTCCAGTATCGCCGGGCGCGACGGCGTTCGGGCCTCCCCACTCGGTGAGCGGCGCATGAACGCGATCGTGGAGGAGGGAGTCGAGCAGGCTGCTCGCGGTGTATCCGGACGGGACGCTCGCGGTTGCGAACATGTGCAGTTCGCGGCCCGCGTTCGCCATTCGGATTGTGACCCAGCCCGCAGGCAGGGTCGGCTGCGGAACTGCGAAAGCATAGTCAGTCGCCGTGATGAGCAGCGTTCGAGGCAACGGCGCGCGAGAGTGCGGCGGCAGCGCGACGATACTTACGAAACCCGCGGTGAGTGATGCAATCGAACCAAGGGAGCGCATCCATCCTCGAACGTTAGAGAAGTTCGTTTCCAGGAACAAAAATGCACACTTCTGGCATACAATGCCTGGGCCCGACCATTTGCGTATCTGAACGGACACCACAACAGACACCATCGGCGAGCGGAAGCTGTCGATCCGTTCACTTTTGCGACCTGGAGTTCAGCTCCTCGAACCAGTTGTCGACAACTATTATCTCGTCGGGAGCGCTGGCGGCAGCTTGCCGAATCATGAGGAAGCGCCGGTCGTCCGGCCCGACCGCATACTCGGCTGTGCCCACAAAAGACACGTACACGTAAGCCGGAGCGGGAAAGAGAGCTGTTGAGCGTCCGAGCGAAAACGTCGGAGTAGACTGCACCTCAACGGCCACTAAGTTACCCGCGCCGTCACGGTAGAAGAGCTCTTTCCCGCTATGGGACCAGAGCGGCTCGGTGCCACCGCTCGTCGAGACTGCCCACTTTGCGGCAGCAGTATTCGGGAACGGCACGACGTAGATCTCGAATTGCCCGGACTCGTTTGAGGTGTATGCCAGCCACCTTCCGTCCGGAGAAATGGCCGGAGCAAGTTCACTAAACTTAGTCGCGACTAGCGGCAGCGCGACGGTATCAATTCCGGGTCGGATTCCAAGAATGTCTCCCGCTCCCGCCTGAAATCGGTCGGTGCGGAAAACTAGCCATTTGCCGTCGGGCGACCACCGCGGACTCAAAGCGCCGCGCTTCTCGTGGACCTCCAGCACCGCTTGCGTGCTGCCGTCCGCGCGCTTCGTCCACAAATCGAGGGAACCTCCGGCGTTCGAGGAGAAGGTCACGGATCTTCCGTCTGGCGTCCACGTAGGGTGATGGTTCGCCTTTCCGTCGAGCGTCAACTTGATGCTCGGACCGCGGTCGAGCTGCTTTACCCAGATATCATTTGTTCTGCCGACAACATCGTAGCTGGCGTTGGGTGTCACTGACGCTGCGAGCCGCCTGCCATCTGGAGAGATCGACGGCTCATGGAAAGTGCCTTGCCAATCGGGATCGACGGGTTGCGTCTTACCATCGCGCGTTAACCACACGAGCTCTTGTTTCCCTGGCGGTGCGCCGCGCGTATAGATCAGCGTCCCGTTGTCTGAGACCGCGAGATCCACGGTGGGACCAGCCGAAAGGAGCACGCTTTCGGCGAGCGCCGTCGGCTCCCCAGTGATTTTCATCGCATTCTGATCAAAAGGCACAACCATCAATGTTCTATTCGTCGTAACATAGAGCAGGCGACCCGTTGAGACATATCGCGCGTAGACAGCATCGTTCACTATCACACGGTGTTTCCCTGAGGGGACCTCGGCTACAGCTATGGCAGACGAATTTGCAGCTCCTGACTGTCTGTTGCTGGACAAAATCGTGAAAAGGACGCCTTTGCCGTTGGGAAGTACGTCCGGCCACATGTGGTCGAACTCTCCGCTCGCGGTGTCTAGAGTCGTAAACCATTTCGGCACTGCGCCCGCCTTCGCCTCAACCCGCACGAGGCTAACCGAGCCGGCACCATCGAAGTAGATAAATCCGTCCCGGCCCCATGAGGCGCCCGTGCTCCCAACGAGGGAATCGGTCACGGTGATGGGTTCACCGCCGTTGAGAGAGGCAATCCGAAGACTCCTACCAGCGATGAACCCTACGTATTCGCCATCCGGCGAAAAGAAAGGAGTCTGCGCCCCTTCGGTTCCTGGTATCGCGGTCGCATGCAGCTGATTTCGCGCTCGCACCAAGAGTTGTGCGCGCTGTCCGCCAACGTAGGCGAGGCGCAATCCATCCGGCGAGATCGCGAGCCGCCCCCGGGAACCCCGCGCTGGAGCAATTCCCTCCGCCGAATCTAACATCAGACCGTACCGCACTACCTGCTTCACTGGTCCGGGTCGCATCCACCCCCAAAGGCCGACAGCGAAGAACACAATTGCAAGCGCAGTAATGCCGTACACCAACCGCCATAGACCACGAGTGGACTGATCTCGCCCGACCACTGTCCGAGACGCGCGGGACATCGAGAAGGCAGAATTGTTCAATGCTTCAGCGAACTCGTGGGCGGTGGCGAACCTATCTGCCGGAATCTTCTCGAGCGCGTGCGAGACCGCGGCGGCGACATTTGCGGGTACGTTGCGTCGCTGACTGGCGAGCGGGCGTGGCTCCTCGGTCATCACTCTCGCAACAACCGCCTGTACCGTTGGTCCTGTGAATGGCGGCTCGCCAGCGAGCATCTCGTACGTCACCGCGCCCAGCGAGTAGACATCGCTCCGAGCTGTGATCGTACGCTCTCCCATTGCTTGCTCCGGGCTCATGTAGCCCGGTGTTCCGAGCGATAAACCTGTCTGCGTGATTCGGGCGCCACCGGCCTGAGTGACAGCCAGCGCAATTCCGAAATCGGCAACGATAGCGCTGCCGTCGTGAAGCAGAATGTTCTCGGGCTTGATGTCCCGGTGGATCACGCCGTGCCTGTGCGCATAGTCGAGCGCGTTCGCGACTTCAGTCGCGATACGCACCGCATCACCGACGGGAAGCTGCTGCTCCTTGTCGAGTCGCTGGCGGAGCGATTCACCTTCGACATACGGCATGACGTAATAAGGCCGACCTTTTAGCTCACCCACGTCCTCGCCGATGAGTCCAGAGTCAATCAGCCCAAGGATGTGTGGGTGCTGCAGGTGGGCTGTGAGCTTGATCTCTTGGAGGAATCGCTCAGCGCCGAGCACGGCCGCCAGCTCGGCATGAAGAATCTTTATCGCAACCTTGCGGTCATGCTTCTTGTCGTGCGCGAGATAGACCGTTGCCATCCCGCCACTACCGAGCTCACGCTCGATCGTGTAAGCGGTGAACGCGCGCTGAACCTGCTGGACGGGCTCAGGCATTCGATCAATACCGTCCTAAGGTGTAGAGCGACAGCTTATCAGGTCGGTTCATACGAACATGAATTAGACTCCGAAGTGCTTACTAGCCTGCATTTCGCGAACATCCTGCCGAGCAAGTCGCGCCTTTGAGAACATCTTGCGCACCTCCACGAACATTTTGCGCATTCGAATGGACACCACAACGGACACATGCGATCCGCGACGCCTCCCCCGACTACTTCCGTAATTTCCCTTTGAGCTCCTCAAACCAGTTATCGACCACAATCAGCTTGTCCGCGGTGTTAGTAGCAACTGACCGAATCATTAGGAACCGGCGATCGTCGCGCGCGACAGCGTACTCAAGAAGTCCTACGGCAGTGCGATATTCGGTTGCTCGAAAAAGTGTTGTCGACGGTCCAACCGAGAATGTCGGACCAGTCTTTACTTCCACCGCCACGCAGTTTCCCGTGGCGTCGAGATAGAAGAGCTCCTTCCCACCGTTGGACCATTTCGGTGTGGTCCCGCCGCTCGTTGAAACCGCCCACTTCGCCGCTCGCGTGTTCGGGAATGGGACGACATAAATCTCGGCCTGACCGCTCTCATCCGAGGTATAGGCGAGCCAACGGCCGTTGGGTGAAAGCGCCGGAAGGACTTCGGTGAACTTGGTTGCTACGAGCGGCACCGGTACTGTATCAATTCCCGGCCGGAACAGAAGGATGTCACCCGCACCTTGCGAGCTTGTGCCGCTAAAGAAGATCAACGATTTCCCGTCGGGAGACCAACCACCGGGATAAAGGTTCCGTTTCTCCCGGACCTGCAGCACTGGCGGCGCGCTACCATCAGCGCGCTTGGTCCATAAGTCCAACGTGCCTGACCGTCCCGCGTCCGAAGAGTATGTCACGGATCGCCCGTCCGACGTCCAGACCGGCCAGCCGTTGAAGCTTCCCTCGAGCGTCAATTTGATGCTGGGTCCTCGGTCGAGTTGTTTGATCCAGATGTTGGAGACGGTTGAACCAGAGCTCCTCGCTATCGCGAGAGACTTACCGTCGGGGGAAAGCGCAGGGCGGGAAAAGCGGCCCTGCCAAGTTTCATCGACTGGTTGTGCCTTGCCGTCGCGCGTCACCCACACGAGTTCTCGGTTGTCGGCTGCCGAGCGAGTGCCATACACGAGAGTGCCCGTCTCCGAGATCGCCAGATCCGCCGCTCCCAAATCGCCGATTCGTATCCCTTCTATAAGTGCGGTCGGTTCACCAGTAATCTTCATCGAATTCTGATCGAACGGCGCAATCATCAGTGTTCTATTCGCGGTCACGTAGAGGAGGTGCCCTGAGGCCGCGTATCGCGCGTACTTCGCGCCGTTAACCAGGACTCTGTGCGTCCCCGATGGGATCTCGGCTACCCCGATGGCGAACTGCGGTGCGCCCTTTGTTGGATCCCTAGTCCTGGATCTGATAGTAAACAGCACGCCCTTCCCATTCGGAAGCACGTCGGGCCATAGGTGATCGAACTCGCCCCTCGCCGTGTCTAAGGTCGTAAACGATTTCGGTACTGCTCCCGCTTTTGCTTCAACGCGGACAAGACTGGCCTCCCCAGCCCCGTCGGCGTAAATGAAGCCGTCCCGGCCCCAAGACGCGCCCCCCACTCCTACGAGCGTGTCCGTAACAGTGATGACTGGACCAGCGTCGATCGACGCGATGTAGATGCGGTGTTCGGCAAGGGCCCCGACTTGAGTCCCGTCAGGAGAGAAGAACGGCGTTTCCGAACCGGCGGTGCTCGGAATTGCAGTGGCGTGCAATTGATTTCGTGGCCGTATCAGGAGTTGCCTGTCCGGGCCGCCAATGTATGCGAGGTGTGAACCATCGGGCGAGATTGCGAGACGCCCCCACCACGACGCACCGGGAACTATTGCCTCGCTGGAGTCCAGGACGAGCTCGGACCGCACTACGACTGCTTGCCTAGGAGGCGCGGGACGCAACCAGCCCCAGAGGGCCACCGCTGTCATCAGAACCGCGAGCGCGGTTACGCCGTACAGGATCCCGCGCAAACGACTATTGTCGGTCCTCGCGTTCGCCACGCCCGTCGTCGAAGACGAAAAGAACGAGGGATTGTTCAATGCTTCAGCGAACTCGTGTGCCGACGCGAAGCGATCTGCTGGGACTTTTTGCAGCGCGCGAGATACCGCGTCTGCGACATGAAGTGGTACGCTTCGCCGTTGTGTCGTGAGTGGCCGCGGTTCCTCGGTCATCACTCTCGCGACAACCGCTTGGACGGTCGGCCCTGTGAACGGCGGCTCACCTGCCAGCATCTCGTACGTCACGGCACCCAGCGAGTAGATATCGCTCCGGGCTGTGATCGTCCGCTCTCCCATCGCCTGCTCCGGACTCATGTAGCTTGGCGTCCCCAGCGACAGGCCCGTCTGCGTCATCCGCGCACCGCCGGCCTGAGTCACGGCAAGTGCAATCCCGAAATCGGCAACGATCGCGCTGCCGTCGTGAAGTAGAATGTTCTCGGGCTTGATGTCCCGGTGGATGACGCCATGCCTGTGCGCATAGTCGAGCGCGCTCGCTACTTCGGTCGCGATACGCACCGCATCACTGACGGGAAGCTGCTGCTCCTTGTCGAGCCGCTGGCGGAGCGATTCACCCTCGACGAAGGGCATGACGTAATACGGCCGTCCTCTTAGCTCACCCGAGTCGTCACCGATGATTCCTGAATCGATGAGACCCAGGATATGCGGATGCTGGAGGTTGGCGGTGAGCTTGATCTCCTGAAGGAACCGCTCGGCTCCGAGTACGGCGGCGAGCTCGGCGTGCAGAATCTTGATCGCGACCTTGCGGTCGTGCTTCTTGTCGTGGGCGAGATAGACGGTGGCCATACCGCCAGTACCGAGCTCGCGCTCGACCGTGTAAGCGGTGAACGCGCGCTGAACCTGCTCGAGCGACTCAGACATTTAGTCCGTACCGCCCGACGATGCAACCGACAGATTCACCGCGACCACCAAGTAGACAACGCCACAAGCTTCGCTCCGACATTGGCAGCTGAAAACCTGCGAAAGATCAGGAGGGTGGTCAATTGTTTCTGCCGGAAACGCAGGCAAATGCAAAACCCCGCCAGCTCTCAGGCGCTGGCGGGGTAATGATCTGAGTTTGATGGGCCTGGGTAGAGTTGAACTACCGACCTCACGCTTATCAGGCGTGCGCTCTAACCACCTGAGCTACAGGCCCCAGCCGCACCCAACCAGGCATGGCGTAGAGTTTCGCAAGTTACTCCCCTCGGCGGAGGGGGTCAATCGCGACGCAGTACCGTCTATGACGATCGCGTAACTCTGATTTCACACTTCCTTCATGCAAGCGGGGTTAGCATTGTTGCATGCCCGGAACACCCACGCCGCTCTATCTGAGCGGCCCTTCGCGTAGCGGCCTCAGCGCCCGATTCGGCTTCACGCTGATCGAGGTGACTATGGTCGCGCTCGTGATCGGAGTGCTGGCGGCCGTCGCCGTTCCGCGGTACATGGGGAGCAAAGACAAGGCGTACATCGCCGCGATGAAAGCGGATCTTCACACCGCCGCGGTCTACGAGGAGCAGTATTCCGCCGAAAATCACGGGCAATATTTCTCTGGCGTCGCCACGGCAGATTCGCCGGTCGAGGGATTCCGAGCAACGAAAGGAGTCACGGTAACGCTCACCGCGACGGACATTCTTGGCAGCCACCTGGGTGAATGGACCGCGATCGCGCGCCACGATCGCTCTTCGGAGAGCTGCGAGCTTCGGAACGGCTTTATCGTCTGCACCACCGAGAGCGATCCGTCGACGGGGTTGTTCGCGCCCAACTGAGCGCTCGTTGGCGCGCGACGGCCGATCTCCGCCAAGGAAAACGCGAGCAATCGCGCGCGCTCAATCCTCGTACTTGCGAGGATGCCCCGGGTGGGGCTTCTCGATGTCTTCCGTGTCGAACTCGTCGTCCAGGTCTATGAGGTCGTCGTCGAGGTCGTCGCTCAAATCGTCGTCGTCGTCATCATCGAGATCGTCGTCATCGAGGTCGTCGTCATCGAGGTTCTCGTCGTCGTCGAGATCATCCAGCTCGTCGTCGATGTCGTCCCCGTCTTCGTCATCCACATCGTCCTCGAGATCTTCGTCCTCAGGGTCATCGTCGGGGACTTTTTTCGCCAGCCACGCTTCGACCTGCTCCTCCTCCAGGAAATTTCCCCCGGACTCCTGCCTGGCGCACATTACCGTGATCTCCTGGTATTAGACCGAAGCGCGCTCGCGCTTCGCCTCGCGTGACAATTTCTTTCGATCGTTAGCACTGAGGAAGCGTTTCCGCAGCCGTATTGCCTGCGGTGTAACCTCTATCAGCTCGTCTTCCTCGATATACTCAAGCGCCCCTTCCAGCGTCAACTCCCGCGGCGGCTCGAGCTGGATGTTCTCGTCGCTCGCCTTGGACCGCATGTTCGTGAGCTTCTTCTCTTTGGTCGGATTCACATCCATGTCGCCCGGCCTGGAATTCTCTCCTACGAGCATCCCTTCATAAACCGCATCACCCGGAGCAACGAATAGGGTAGCGCGCTCTGCCAGATTTGCAAGCGCAAAGGCAACTATCACGCCCCCTTCCATGGACACGAGCGTACCCCGCATGCGTCCCGCCAACGGACCCGCCCACGGCCCGTACTCGAGAAAACGATGGTGCATTATGCCCGTTCCCCGAGTATCGGTGAGGAACTCCGAGCGATACCCAAACAGTCCGCGAGCCGGGATTCTGTAAAGGAGCCGGACCATTCCCTGCCCCGGATTTTTCATCTCCAGCATTGCGGCGCGCCGAGGACCGAGCTTCTCGATGACGACGCCGAGGAACTCTTCGGGAACGTCGATGGCCAACTCCTCGTACGGCTCCAGCCGCTGGCCGTTCGGGCCTTCCCGGGTGATCACGCGCGGGCGCGAGACCTGAAATTCGTATCCCTCGCGACGCATCGTCTCCATGAGAATGGTGAGATGCAGCTCGCCGCGTCCCGAGACCGTCCAGGTATCAGTCGACTCCGTGTCCTCGACCCTGAGCGCGACATTTCTCTCGAGCTCGCGATAGAGTCGCTCCCGGACCTGGCGAGAGGTGACGAACTTCGCCTCCCTTCCAGCGAAGGGCGAATTGTTGACCAGGAAATCGACCGAGATCGTCGGCTCCTCTACAGAGATTCCCGCCAGACGCTCGGGGTGCTCCGTATCCGCCACGGTCAGTCCGATCTCCACACCTTCGAGTCCGGCGAGAGCGACGATCTCGCCTGCCGGCGCAGACGGAACCTCGAGGCGCTCCAGACCTTCATACGCGAACAGCTTCGTCACGCGCGACTGTTCCACCTTCTGCGACCCGTCGAGCGGAAGCAGCGCAACAGCGTCACCGACGTGAACCGTACCGCGCTCTATGCGACCGATGCCGAGTCTTCCGAGGTACGGTGAGTGATCGATCGTTGAGATGAGCATCTGGAATGGGCTGTCTGCATCGCTCGGCGGAGCCGGAACGTGCTTGATGATCGCGTCAAAGAGCGGCGAAAGATCGACGGGGGTGACATCCATATCCATCGTCGCTACGCCTTCTCTCGCAGATGCGTAGACGACGGGCGCATCGAGCTGGGCTTCGTTCGCTTCGAGCTCGATGAAAAGATCGAGCACCTCATCGTGGACACGCATCGGGTCCGCGCCGGGCCGGTCGATCTTGTTGATCACTACTATAGGAGTGCGATTGAGGGCCAGCGCCTTGCGCAGGACGAATCGCGTCTGCGGCATCGGACCGTCGAAAGCATCGACCACCAGAAGCACGCCGTCCACCATGCGCAGAATTCGCTCTACTTCGCCACCGAAGTCGGCGTGGCCGGGAGTATCGACGACGTTGATCTTCGTCCCCTTCCACCGGATCGACGTATTTTTTGCCAGGATCGTGATGCCCCGCTCGCGCTCGAGTGGATTGGAATCCATGACGCGCTCCATCACGACCTGATTCTCGCGGAACGCTCCCGACTGACGGAGCATCTTGTCCACGAGGGTGGTCTTGCCGTGATCGACGTGCGCGATGATCGCGATGTTGCGAATTTCCTGCTTTGCCATAGCCATCTAAGCTAGCTAGGCGTGCAAGTGGCTCTCCCGGTCGAGCATGTCGTCGCGCTCGAGCTGAATCGTCACGTGCTGGATTCCGAACAGCTGCATGGCATCGTGGACGTGCTCGAGAACGTGCTGGTGCTGGTCGGGCTGGCGCACGATACAGTGCGCGCTCATCGCGACCACCGCCGGGGTCACCGACCAGACGTGCAGATCGTGCACCGATTCAATCCCCGGAATCGCCTCGAGCTGTCCGCGCACGGCCGGAAGCGGGATATGTGCGGGAGTCGATTCGAGCAGAATATCGACCGATTCGCGAACCAGTCTCCACGCTCCATTCATGATGAGAGCAGTCGTGATGATGGAGGCGATCGGGTCCGCGATAAGCCAACCCGTGTAGCGGATCGCGAGCGCAGCCGCGAGCGTGCCGACCGTCGCCAGCAGATCTCCCAGGACATGTAGGTAGGCGCCGCGCGCATTCATGCTGTGCGCAGAGCCGGAGACGAGAATCCGCGCGGCGATGATGTTGACCACGAGGCCAGCCGAAGCAACCGACAACATGAGTCCGCTGGCGATCTGTTCCGGCGCGCGCAGGCGCAACACGGCCGTCCACAAAATCCAGGCAGATATCAGGAGCAGTGTGCCGCCGTTCAGGAAGGCTGCCAGAATCTCCCAGCGCAAATACCCGAAAGTCTTGCTCGGCGTCTCGGGCTGTTTGCTGAACCACGCGACGAACAGCGCAAGCCCGAGAGCGGCGACATCCGTCAGCATGTGGCCGGCGTCGGCGAGAAGCGCGATCGAATTCGAGAGAATTCCGCCAACAACTTCGAGTGCGAGCAGCGCCGCAGTGAGCGCGAGCGCGATTCGCAGGCTTCGCACGGGGGCGTCGCTCACGTGCGAATGGCCGAGCCCGTGATCGTGCCCGCCGCCATGCTGGTGCCGCTGGGCCGGCCCGGTGTAACTTGTACCCGTGCTCGGTCGGCTGCTGGCCATAATTCTGCTCGTGCTCCTCAACGCGTTTTTCGTTGGCGCCGAGTTCGCTCTCGTCCGCTCCAGACGGACGCGTCTGGAGGCGATGACCCGGAGCGGTGACAAACTCGCCCGCTT
>JBOHTB010000124.1:0-5721 GCA_050733435.1 Gemmatimonadaceae bacterium
CGCACTTGACCAGGCAGCGCTGGACCCTCATCGCCACCATCGTCGCCTCGGCGATGACTTTCATCGACATGACTGTCGTCAACGTGGCGCTGCCCGCGCTCCAGAGAGAGCTCGGCGCAACCATCACCGACGTCCAATGGGTCGTCGAAGCGTACGCGCTCTTCCTTGGCGCCCTCATTCTCGTCGGTGGATCTCTTGGCGATCAATTCGGGCGCAAGCGAATCTTTCTGATCGGCGTTTTCTGGTTTACGGCAGCGTCCGCGTGGTGCGGCGTTGCCTCGAGTCCGCGCTCCCTGATAATCGGTCGGGCCCTGCAGGGAATCGGTGCCGCGCTTTTAGTGCCGGGTAGTCTTGCGATCATCAGTGCGACTTTCGACGAAGCGGAACGCGGGCGCGCGATCGGAACGTGGTCCGGATTCAGCGCGATTACGACGGCTATCGGCCCTGTGATCGGCGGCTGGTTTATCGATCACGTGAGCTGGCGATCGGCTTTCTTCATCAACGTCCCGCTCGCGGCGATAGTCGTCGTTCTCTCACTGCGCTACATGGACGAGAGCCGCGATCCGTCGCGCACTGGACGCGTCGACTTCGTGGGCGCCATTCTCGCCGTCATTGCACTGGGCGGTATCGTGCTCGGACTTCTCGAGTGGCCACCGCTCGGCGCGACTCACCCGATCGTGCTTGGGTCGCTCGCGATCGGGGTCGTCTCGCTCGTGTTGTTGATTGTGGCCGAGGGAAAGGAGAAGAGCCCGATGATGCCATTGGGCCTTTTCAGCTCGCGCGCGTTCTCGCTCGCGAATCTACTGACGCTCCTTCTCTACGGTGCGCTGGGAATCGTGATGTTTCTGGTTCCGCTTCTTCTCATAGAAGTGAAGCACTATTCGGCGACGGCGGCGGGCGCGGCGTTCCTTCCATTTGCGATACTCATGTTCGCGTTGTCGCGGTGGTCGGGCGGACTGGTTGCGCGGACGGGGGCGCGCCTGCCGTTGACGATTGGCCCGGCGATGGCCGCCGTTGGCCTCGCGCTATTTGTGCGTGTTGGAAGCAGCAGCTCTTATTGGACGGGATTCTTTCCGGCGGTGATCGTGCTCGGGCTCGGTATGGCGATCACGGTTGCTCCGCTAACGACGACAGTGATGACGGCCGTCGATTCAGATCATGCTGGTACCGCGTCGGGCATCAACAATACCGTCGCGCGAGTTGCGGGTCTGCTTGCGATCGCGCTATTCGGTGTGGTACTGGCGCGGAAGTTCGACGCGCAGATGCGCCCGACGCTCGCTCAGTCCTGGGTTACGCCGCAGGCACGGAGCCAGATCGAAAGCGAAATGTCGAAGATGGCCGGAGCGCAGATCGACAGCATTCCGCTGGATCAGTCGCGGCGGTCGCTGATACAGGGCGCGGTAAACGAATCGTTTGTCTCAGGCTTTCGACTGGTTGTGACCGAGGCCGCGGTGCTTGCGTTGATTGCGGCGGGGTTCGGAGCGGGGATCTCCGTCTCCGCCGAGAAGCTCGCCAGGCGACGGTCACAGTAGTACAGTAGAAGCGTCTGCGTTTTCCGAGGTACAATAGCGTCCGCTGACGCTGACTATCAAAATCTCGTGTGCGAGCGGTCTTGACGGTCAGCGCAGCGGTTCGAGGATGCGCAGCAAAGGTCGACCCGCGACATTCTCGAGTGGCAGATAGATCATGTGGGTTTTCGGGTCGACTGAGACCGTATGCGCGTGCGGAGCTCTGATCTCTCCAATCGGACGGAGCTTCCTGCCATCGAGCCAATACGCCGAGACCACTCCTGATTCCGCTGCGACGTAGAGTCGGCGCCACGCTGCGTCCCAGGCGAGTACATCGGGGTCGTCCGGAACCTTGAGGAGCTGAAGGATCTTCATCGTGCGGAGGTCGAGCACCAGAAGGGTCGCGTTGCCTTCGGAAGAAATGAACGCCAGGCGTCCGTCTTCGTCGATGGTAAATCCGTGCGGGGTTCCGGAGCCAGGAAGGTCATAGCGAGCCACGATCTTTTCCGCGACTGGATCGATGGCGACCAATTGATCGCGGGTTTGAACGGCAACGAGAATGCAATGCGAAACGGAGTCGTAGTGAGTGTTGCCCGCTTCTCCTCCGAGTGGAATCGTCGAGCGTTTCTCTTCCGTGTTCGGATCGATGACGATGTCGGTGCCGCGGCTCTCGTCAGAAACGAACACCTTGTCGGCGCCGGGCGCGTAGGCAATCCCATCGGGAAATCCGACACCATTTACGTGAGCGGTAACTCCCAGAGATCGGTCATCTATGATCGCGACCTGATGAGCGCCGGGCGCCGACACGTATACCTGATGGTGTGATGGCACGGCCCAGACACCGGTTGCTCGCGGCACGCCAGCGATTGCTGTTACCACCCGGTTGGCATCGAGATCGAACACCAGAGTCTGACCCGCGTCCATATGATTGATGTAGAGACGCCGAGTCGTTGGATCCACGCTCTGATAGTCAAAGCGATTTGCGGGGCCGGGCAAAGGAATCTCGCGGACCAGTCTGAATCCAGCTTTTGGCGGCGACTGAGCACGCGGTGCGGGAGCGCGCCACGATGGCGGCGTCATTGACGCTGCCGTCGCGTAACACGCCGGCGCGCGCGGGATTGTAACTACAACGTGCGCCAGAAGCGCGAAAATCGAGAACAGCATTATCAGAGTCTGAAGCCGAGGGTCGCTATGGTGTCGCCCAGTCGTTTCTCAACCGCCGGACTTGCCCTTGCCCTCGCTCGGCGCTCCGCTCCAAAGCTCCTTGATCGCGCCCATCGCCGACATCGCCGCGCTCGCTTCGTACGGAAGGAAAACAGTTTTCTGCGCGTTCCCCGCGATTGCAGTGAGTGACTCGAGATACCCGCGCGCAATCAGGTAACGCGCTGGATTTCCGTCCTCTCCCAAGCCTTTCGCGATCGCCTGCAGCGCCTGCGCTTCGGCTTCCGCGACAGCCAGTCTTGCCTGCGCCTGGCCTTCCGCCTGAAGAATCGCGGACTGTTTCTGTCCCTCCGCGCTCACAATGGCGGATTGCTTCAGTCCTTCCGCGCGCAGAATCGCGCTCGCCTTTTCGCCTTCCGCAGTCGTCACCACGGCACGACGCGCCCGCTCGGCCGTCATCTGCTTTTCCATCGTCAGCTTTATCTCTTCCGGCGGATCGATGTTCTTGAGCTCGACGCGGACGACTTTCACGCCCCACTGCTGCGTCGCGGCGTCGAGGGCGGCGCGGAGCTGCGAGTTGATCTCATCGCGCGACGTCAGAGTGTGGTCGAGATCCAGCGACCCAATCGCGTTGCGCAGCGCGGAGAGTGTGAGCTGCTCGATGCCCATCTCAAGATTCTGCACCTCGTACGTCGCGCGAACCGGATCGACGAGCAGGTAGTAGATGACGGCGTCGACTTCCATCGTCACGTTGTCGCGCGTGATCACGGGTTGCGGCTCGATTCTCGTGATTCGCTCGCGCAGGTCGTGTGACGCGCGCACTGAATCGACAAAGGGCAGAATGAGATTGAGGCCCGGCTCCGCCTGATTGTGAAATTTGCCGAGTCGCTCGATGATTTTGACTTGTTTTTGTGGAACGACTTTCACCGCGCGGGCGAGAACGATGAGAATCACCGCGATGAAGGCCAACAGAACGTATGACATTAAAACTCCTTCGAGTGATTGATGATCGTCAGATGATCGCTCAATGTCAGGCGATTGGTCAGTATCAGCCGATCAAGGATTCTCGCCCGCGGGCAAGGTCGCGACCGGCGCGACGAGCAGAACGATGCCGTCGGAGCCGAGTATCTCGACGACGGCTCCTTCGCCAATTGACTCGGTGCTGTTGGCAGCCCAATCGTGTCCGTGAACGAGCACTCGACCCATTCCGTTGATTGGATCGATCGCCGTCGTTATTCGTCCCGTTTGGCCGATCAACGCGTCGGTGCGGGAGAGCACGCCGACGCCGCCAAGTCGTCGCAGGAGGCGTGGTCGTAGAAGACCTGGAAGGATCACTGCGGCCAGCGCGAAACCGATAATCTGTTCGACGAGCGGCACACCGAGGGCAGCGAGAGTGCCGGCAAGAAGCGCCGCGACTCCGCCGAAGAGAAATATCAGATTGAGATTGGTCGCTTCGATCGCGAGCGCGACCAGTGCGATGACCATCCAGGCGAGGGCGGCGTTTATGTGCATTTGCTCGGCTGCGCTCGGGAATTCAGCTGCGGGGTCGGTCGACGGGAAGCCGAGGTGTTACGGCTTCGGCTTGCAGTCGCGCCGAAAAGCGTTGGGCTTCAGAGATGCGCTCGACTTCGAGAGAGATCGCGTCGACCGCGGATTCGATTCGGGCAAGCTGCTGAGTGAGAGCGATATCCGGCGTATGACCCCGCACCTCGGTGCGTTTCATCCACACGGCCGCGATCGACCGGATGGTTAAAGCGACTACTCCCAACGCGGCGAGCGCCATGATTGCCTGAGTTCCTTCGTGTCCCAAATGCCCCATATGTGATATCCGTCGTGGGTTTGCCGGGCGGCTTACTCAAGAAGCTAGCTGCGCGACGGTTCGCTGCAACCGGTTTGGTCCACCGATAGGCCCGGCGTCCGTCTCCCAGCCCTACGCTAGCACGGTGCGTCGGGTTGCAATCGCCGCGGTCACATCAAGTCGATGCTACCGGACGTGGATCGGGCGTCGCGGAGGTTGAGCGCTAACGCGACTCCCGCGCATATCACCGCCACGATCGAAATAATTATCGGGGCTGTAAAGAAATAGATGCACGCGATGATCGCCTGACCGATGCACGCGAGCAGCAAGGTTACGCCGAACGGGACTGCTTCGCGTGGATTCCGCCGACTGACAGTGCCGACTTGCCAGGCGAACACCAACAGCGCGGCGAGGAGAATGCTGATGCTGACACTGAAGCCGCGATAGAACTGCCAGTAAGTCCGGAGAAATCCCATCACCGGCACGCGGTAGCCCTGCATCGCGTCGACGACTGCCCGTTCCTGTGGCGCATTCGTTACTGCCTGTCGAGTGCCGAAGGTGTGACCCAGTATGAACAGCGCAAGCACGATGGCCAGTGCGCGGTACCAATTCCTCGGTGTTCCGACTGCCGTCATCATTCCTCCTTTGTGCCGGAAATTCGACATCGCTATTCTCGGCGTCTGATTCGAGGCGCTGATCTCACTCCCACCGGAACACGCGCGACGAAATCGCAATACAAACAACGAACACAACAGCGAGCGCCGCGACGTCGGTAGAATGCGACGACCAGCTGTCGCCAACCCAGATGCCTTGCATCAATGACGTGGCGTGACTCAGTGGCAATATGAGTGCAGTGATGCGAAGCGCCGGCGGTAAGGCTTTTACGGGCACAAACAAGCCTGAGAACGCGAGCATCGGGTAAAAAATGATCGCGCCGATTGGCTGCGCGAAGCGCGCCGTCGGGACGATGCTCGCGACAATGAATCCGATCGACAGGATGCTCAGCGTGCTGACGAGGAGTGCCAATGTGAAGCTTGCGAACGGAACGCCAGGTCCGATCGAGAAGTAGCGCTTGCCGGCGAGGACCATCGCCGTCATTGTCAGCGCGGTGAGTAGGAGCTTCACGAGCACGTGCGCGGTAAGAATCGTCCACGGTCGAAGCGGGGTTGCCCGCAACCGCTTCAGGATGCCGCCCTCGCGGTAGATCGAGATGATGTTCGCCAGCGACAACACCGCGCTGATCGTGATGAGGAT
>JBOHTB010000125.1:0-54530 GCA_050733435.1 Gemmatimonadaceae bacterium
GCTGCAGACCGAGCGTCTCGTTCACCGTATTGCCGAAGCCCGCCTTCCGACCGATACCGGGGTCTGGCGCGTCATCGGCTACAAGAACGACGTCGACAGTCACGAGCACATCGCGCTTGTGCTCGGCGATGTCGGCTCGGATGAGAGCGTGCTCGTTCGGATGCATTCCAAGTGCCTTACCGGCGACGTGTTCCATTCGCTGCGCTGTGATTGCGGGTGGCAGCTCGACACCGCCATGAAAATGATCGCGAAAGAAGGGAAGGGCGTGATTGTCTACCTCGATCAGGAAGGACGCGGGATCGGACTTCTGAACAAGCTCAAGGCGTACGAGCTCCAGGATCAGGGCATCGACACCGTCGAAGCCAACGAGCGACTGGGATTCAAGCCCGATCTCCGCAACTACGGCATCGGGGCTCAGATCCTTCTCGACCTTGGCCTGCGAAAGATTCGTCCGATCACCAACAATCCGCGCAAGCTGGTCGGTCTGGAAGGCTACGGACTAACGATCGACGAGCGTGTTCCGATCATCTCCATCGCGCACGACGAGAACTCCAGCTACCTCGAGGCGAAGCGGGCCAAGCTCGGACACCTGTTCGCTTCCTGAATGCCCGAATTCGCGGGATTGCCCAGCGGTGCGGGGCGACGCGTAGCTGTGATCGCCAGCCGCTTCAATGAGCCCATCGTAAAAAAACTGGTCGACGGCGCGCTGGAGGCTTTGATCAAGCACGGCGTCGCGTTCGACGACATCGACGTCGTGTGGGTTCCGGGTGCCTGGGAGCTTCCAGTCGCCGCGCGGTGGCTTGTCGCGAGCGAACGGTACGACGGAATCGTCGCGGTTGGCGCCGTGATTCGGGGCGAGACAGCGCACTTCGACTACATCGCTGGCGAGACATCGCGCGGCCTCGCTGCGGTGAGCGCGGAGTCCGATATGCCTATTGGGTTTGGCGTCCTCACCTGCGAGAATGACGAACAGGCAGAGGCACGCGCGGGTGGCGCGCACGGCAACAAGGGTTGGGACGCGGCGGTTGCCACGCTCGAGATGGTCGACTTGTTCAACAGACTCGAACCTGACGATGCGGATTGAGTCGCGCGCTCGTGCGCGCGCTCTTCAGGCGCTCTACGCGTGCGAGATGCGAGGCGGCAGGAATCTGGATCGAGTCGCGACGCAGGTCTGGGACGACCTTGCTGTTTCGCCAGAAGAGAGACGCCTCGCTGGAATCCTCGTGCGCGAAGTGGTGAGTGCTGGCCCGGATCTGGACACGAGGCTCGCTGATCTCACCACCAACTGGCGGCTCGAACGCCTTGGAGCGATCGAGCGCTCGGTTCTTCGCCTGGGCGCCGCCGAGCTGATGAAAGGCGATACTCCGCCACGCGTTGCGATCCAGGAAGCGGTCCGGCTCGCGGAACGGTTTGGCACCTCTGCAAGTGCTAAGTTCGTCAACGGAGTCCTGGATGCTTTTGCCCGACAGGCCGGCATGATCTAGTGAGGATACTCGTTCTCAACTGGCAGGATCGAGAAAATCCACAGGCGGGGGGGGCCGAGCTGCATTTGACGGAAGTGTTCGGGCGAATCGCAGCAAGTGGGCATCGGGTCGATCTCCTCTGCAGCTGGTGGAAGGGGGCCGCTGAGCGCGAAACCATCGACGGAATCGAGATCCATCGAATCGGGACGCGCAACACGTATCCTTTTGTCGCCTACAGGTATTTCGTCAGGAATCTTCGGAAGAATGGATACGACGTCCTGGTCGAGGACCTGAACAAGATTCCGTTGTTCGTTCCGCTGTGGGGCGAGCGAAAAGTCGTTGCACTCGTGCACCATCTTTTTGGTGGAACGGTCTTTCGCGAAGCTTCGCCGCCCGTAGCCACTGCCGTTTGGTTGTCGGAGCGGCCGCTTGGGCTGGTGTATCGCAGGATTCCATTCGAGGCGGTCAGCGTGAGCACCGCGAACGATCTCGCGGCTCGCGGAATTCCGCGAAGCTCGATCCGCGTGATTTATAACGGCGTCGATTCGGAGCGTCTCACGCCCAATCCGCTCGAACGATCTCCAAGGCCGGTGTTCGTGTACCTTGGCAGACTCAAGAAGTACAAGCGCGTAGACAACGTCATCCGGGCATTCGCGGCTCTCAACGTTCCCGAAGCCTCTCTCGAGATCGCCGGCGCGGGCGACTATCGCGCTTCGCTCGAGCGACTGGTAAACTCTTTCGGACTGGCAGATCGGGTGAGATTTCTCGGCTTTGTTCCGGAAGAGGAGAAAGTCCATCTACTTCGACGAGCGTGGGCATCGATGTTGGCATCTCCCAAAGAAGGTTGGGGAATCAGCAATCTCGAGGCTGCAGCGTGCGGCACGCCCGTCATCGCGGCAGATGCGCCGGGGATCCGCGAGTCGGTTGTGGATGGAGAGACCGGGTTTCTCGTCCCGCCCAACGACGTGCATGCGATGGCAGCTGCAATGAGGGGTATCGTGGTATCGAGAGAACTGGTCGACGTGCTGGGCGCGGCCGCCCGGCGCTTCGCCGAGACGTTTACGTGGGAGCGCGCTGCACGCGAAACTTTATCTCACCTCGAGGAAGTCGTCGCTCGATGAATTCCTCTGACGGAGCCATTTGCGATGGCTAGTTCCAAAGTCACCGTCGGGCTGTTGCTCGATCGCCTGCGCGGCACCCTCCAGTTGGAGGAGATCGAACCTGGGACTGGACTCGATCGGATCGTTGGCAACCCCGAAGTATCCAGTCCGGGGTTGGTGCTCGCCGGTTACGTCAGGCGATTCTCTGCGCAACGCCTGCAGGTGCTCGGCGAGACCGAGATCACGTACCTCTCATCGCGGAGTGTCCCGGAGCGGCGGAAAATACTGGAGCTCTTTTTTTCTTTTCCAATCCCCGCCGTGTTTGTCACCAAGGGCCAGCGGCTGCCTGTGGGTCTGAGAGAAGCGGCGGCAGCGTCGGGAATCCCGATCATCCGAACGAAGCTCAAGACCGCGGAATTCTACCGGCGCATCAAGCCGGTGCTGGAGATGGAGTTCGCGCCGACTGTGTCACTGCACGGATCCCTGGCCGACATATTCGGCGTCGGACTTTTTTTCACCGGTATGAGTGGCATCGGAAAATCGGAGTGCGTCCTTGATCTCGTTGAGCGTGGGCACCGACTCGTTGCCGACGACCTCGTCATCGCGAGCAAGAGAGGCAACGACGTTCTGATCGGACGCGGCCACGAAATGCAGCGGCACTACATGGAGATCCGCGGGGTTGGATTGATCGACATCCCCGCGATATTCGGAATCCGCGCCGTCAGACAGCAGAAACGCATCGAGGTTGTCGTACAGCTCGAGCAGTGGAATCAGGATGCGCCCGTCGAGCGCACGGGACTGGACGTGGAAACGACGACCATCCTGGACGTCGAGCTTCCGAAGATCACGGTGTATCTGAATCCCGGCAAGAACATCACGGTCATCGCCGAAGTCATCGCCTTGAACCATCTCCTTCGCTATTCCGGGGTCGATGCTGCGCAAACGTTCAACGATCGCCTCGTCCGTCGCATGAAAAACGCAGCTGCGACAAACGTGCGCGAGTATTTACAGGAAGACCATGAGTAGCGCCGGGAAGGGAGAGACAAACACGCCGCGCGGCATCGTCATCGGACACGGAGATTTCTCCGCCGGACTCGTGTCGGCCGTCGACCAGATCTGCGGGATGGCTGGAAAGCTGGTGAGTCTCTCGATGATGGGACTCACACCGGGAGACATCGAGACCGCCATTCGCGCCGAGCTGGCGCGAACCGGAGCGCAAGTGATCTTCACGGATCTTCCCGCCGGCAGTGCGACCATCGCCGCTAGGCGCATCGTGAAAGAGGACCCGGAGGTAATGCTCGTGAGCGGAGTCAACCTCGCGACGCTGCTGGATTTCGTCTTCAATTCCGATGCTTCGCCCATCGAGGCCGCCCGGTCGGCAGCCGAGCGCGGGAAAGCATCACTAATCGTGGTTGAGCGGAGCTGATGGGCATCGATCTCTACCGAATCGATGACCGATTGATTCACGGACAGGTGGTCGTTGGGTGGGGCCAGCCCCTCAATGCGCGATTTCTCGTTCTCGTGGATGACCTCGTCGCGTCGAGCGACTGGGAGAAGGAGCTTTACCGGATGGCCGTACCACCCGAGATGGACATTTACTTCGCTGACGTCGCAACGGCGGTAAGAGAACATCCGCGTTACGCCGGCGAGCCGCGTCGTGGAATTCTGATCGCCGGGGACATAGACAGCATGTACCGTCTCGCCGCGGGAGTGAAGGCCATCGGCAGCGTGAACCTCGGGGGCATCCATTATCGGGCCGGGCGAACTGAGAAGCTGCGCTACGTTTTCCTGACGCCCGAGGAAGAGCGCAAGCTGCGCGAGCTCGAAGCAGTCGGCGTCGAGGTCACAGCCCAGGATGTTCCATCCGCCCACCCGGTGCCGCTCTCAGAAGTGCTTGAAGGTGAATCGAAATGAATCTCCTTCAGGCGCTGCCACTCGCAATGCTCGGTGCCGTTCTCGGACTTGATTTCGTGAGTTTTCCGCAAGTGATGATCGCCAGACCAATCGTTTCGTCCACATTGGCCGGGGCGTTCATCGGCCACAGCGAGTCCGGACTTCTCATTGGGGTGGTGCTCGAGCTGATCGCACTCGACACGCTGCCATTCGGCGCTTCGCGATATCCCGAATGGGGATCGGCGGGCGTTGTCGGCGGTGCGCTGTTCGCGGCCCAGGCTCGAGGAATGCCCGGTGCACTTCCGGCGTCCGTCCTTGCCGCTCTTCTCACGGCGAGTATCAGTGGCTGGAGCATGGTCGTTCTGCGTCGGGCGATCGCCTTCCGTCTGGAGCGCACGCGCGAGCAGATCGAGCGCGGGTCCAGAAACGCGCTGTTCTCGCTGCATCTGTCCGGGATGACGCTCGACCTCTTTCGCGGCGCGGTCGTTACGACTCTCGCGATGATGATCTTCAGTCCCATCGTGCGTGCAATCGTCGCGACATGGGGCAGTGAATCGGTCTACTCGCGCGCGGTTCTCGTCGTAGTGGCAGCGATGGTAGCCGGTGGCGCGCTCTGGAAGGTGTTCCACTCGGTCCGCCACGTCATTTGGTTTTTTCTCGGCGGTCTCCTGGTGTACGCGCTTCTCATGACGGTCGCATGACCGCAGCGAGCGCTTCCGGGTTCGCCGTTCCTTTTCGGATCCGGCTGGCAATGTTCGTACGATTGCTCGCCGTACAGGGATCGTGGAATTACGAGACCTTGCTCGGGACCGGTATCGGTTTTTCCATCGAGCCCGCGTTGCGGTGCCTGCCCGGGGGGAAGCGCGGGGAGCAGTACCGCGCCGCTCTGGCCCGCGAGTCGCGCTACTTCAACGCGCATCCCTACCTGACGGGAATTGCCGTGGGTGCGCTGACGAGAGCGGAGCTCGAAGGGGTTGACCCGGCGCGGATCGAACGTTTTCGCAGTGCACTCGCGAGTCCACTCGGCAGCGTCGGCGACCGGCTCGTCTGGGCGAGCTGGCTGCCGTTCTGTTCCGTGATTGCGCTGTGCGTCTACGGTGCGGGCGGATCGGCGCTGGCAGTGGTCGGTACATTTCTGTTGCTGTACAACGCCGGGCATTTCCTTCTCAGAGCATGGGGACTCCACATCGGCCTGTCTCGGGGACTAAACGTTGCGCCGGCGCTTGCCAATCCGGTTTTCCGGCGTGGACCCCAGTACATCGGGAGCGCGGCGGCGCTGGTCGCTGGCGTCGCTCTGCCGAGCGCTCTTAACCGCGTCGTTGAACCGAGCAAGCAGCTCACGGGTGGGATAATTGCTGCGGCGCTGCTCGGAATTCTTATTCTCGCCGGACTGCGTGAGCGGGCCGAGGGCTGGCGCATCGCGCTCGGAGTTCTTGCTGTATTCGTCCTCTACTCGGTGCTGACCTGATGCCTGAGCGCGAAGTAACAATCGTCAACAAGCTCGGGATCCACGCCCGTCCGGCGGCGGAGATCGTCAAGACGGCGGGACGATTCCGGAGCAGCATCACTATCCTGAGGGACGACCTGGAGGTGAACGCGAAGAGCATCATGGGTGTGATGATGCTCGCGGCGGAATTCGGTTCGACAATTACGATCCGTGCAACGGGCGAAGACGCCGAAGCGGCATTGGACGCTATTGCCGCCGTGATCGCCAACAAGTTCGGGGAGAGCTGATGGCGAGCGGGCTCGCTGGCATGCCGGCCTCGCCGGGAATCGTGGATGGCCCCGTCCATCTGCTCCGTTGGGAAGTTCCCGACGTTCGGCACCGGATCATACCAGATGATTCCGTTCAGGAAGAAATCAGGCGCTTTCATCTCGCGCTCACACAGGCGCGCGAGCGACTGCGTCAGGTCAGGGCGCGCGCGGAGAAACACGCCGGGGCGGAGGAGGCTGCGATCTTCGACGTCCAGCTCTCGATCCTCGAGGATGCTGAGCTGATACGCCAGGTCGAGGAGCTGATCCATCAAAACATTGGGGCCGAGAAGGCGTTTGACCTGGTGCTCTTCGAATGGCGTCAGCAGTTCGCCGCCCACGTGCGGCCGCTGGTGCGCGAGAGGGTCGGCGACCTCATTGACGTACACATTCGCGTGCTGTCGATCCTGCTCGGACTTCCCGATCACGATCCGGTGGATCTGCCGAAAGGCTCTAACAAGATTCTCGTCACGCACGACCTGACGCCAAGCCTGACCGTGCAGCTCGACCGTGAGGCGATCGTCGGCATCGCGACGGATGCCGGTACGCGCACTTCACACGTGGCGATCCTCGCACGCTCGCTGGGATTGCCAGCGGTGGTTGGTTTACGGGAAGCGACTAAGCGTCTCATCGGCAACGAGCATGTGATTCTCGATGGGACTCAGGGCGTTCTCGTTATCGACCCGACGCCGACGCAGCTGGCTTCCTATCGAGATCGTCGCGCGCGCGAAACGGCTGAGGGTGCAGAGCTCCAGGCGATCGCGACCGCGGACTCGGTCACTCTCGATGGCCACTGGGTTACGCTGCGCGCCAACGTCGATCTTCCGGAGGAGGCGGAGTTCGCGGCGCGCAGCGGCGCCGAAGGCGTTGGCTTGATGCGCACCGAGTTTCTCGTAGTCGGTCGCGCTACGATGCCCGATGAAGAAGAGCAGTATCGCGCTTACAAACACGTCGTCGAAGCGTTTGGCGGCCGTCCGGTCGTCATCCGAACGTTCGACGTCGGCGGCGACAAACTGCCAGTCGGCGGATATCCGACCGACCCCAATCCGTTTCTGGGTTGGCGCGCGATCAGGATGTGCCTCGACGAGCCCGAATTGTTCAAGACCCAGCTTCGCGCGCTGCTGAGGGCGGCAATGCACGGCGACGTCCGGATCATGTTTCCGCTGGTGATCACGCTCGACGAGGTGAGGCAGGCGCGGAATCTCCTCAACGAGGCAGCCTCCGAGCTCGATGCTCGCGGCGTCCAGTACCGCCATGAGCTCCCCCTGGGTGTGATGGTGGAGACTCCGGCGGCCGCTCTATCGATCCACACCCTCATCGATGATGTCTCGTTTTTCAGCATTGGAACCAATGATCTCGTTCAATACACGCTCGCCGTCGATCGCGGAAGCGCAGCAATGGCGAGCCGCTTCACGCCGCTCCATCCCGCGGTGCTGATGCTGATCAAGCGGATCGTCGACGTCGCGATAACGCACCACATCGAGGTCGCCGTGTGCGGAGAGATGGCTTCGCAGCCACTCATGGCCTTTGCGCTGATCGGTCTCGGAGTCCGCTCTCTTAGCGTCGCCGGACGCGCGGTCCCACTCGTAAAACGGCTGGTGAGAGGTGTGAGCGTCGCGGTCGCCGCGGAAGCCGCCAACGCCGCGCTTGAATCGAAAACTGCTCGCGAAGCGGAAGGGAAGTTGCGCAGCAGCTTGCTCGCCGCGTTCGGTGACGCTCCATTTTTGCGGGACGGGTTGCCCGCATTCAGTGATGGAAATATCTTCTGAAGCTCCGGTGGGCTGAAGCATCCTCGGCGCACGAATAGTACGGCGTGCGACCGTTGCCACCGATCATCCTCACATTCCCTAGAGGAATTTCGTGCTCGATCGACATCTATTTACTTCCGAATCCGTGACCGAGGGTCATCCCGATAAGGTCGCGGACGCGATCTCGGACGCCATCCTCGACGCAATTCTCACCGACGATCCACAAGCTCGCGTTGCCTGCGAGACCCTCGTAACGACGGGGCTCGCCTGCGTCGCGGGCGAGATCACCACCAAAACCTACGTCAACGTTCCGGAGATCGTGCGCTCGACGATCGACAGGATCGGCTACAACGACGCCGGCTTCGGGTTCGACTCGAAGACCTGCGCCGTCATAAGCACTATCGACAAGCAGTCGCCAGACATCGCGCAGGGCGTCGACACCGGCGGGGCTGGTGATCAGGGTATGATGTTCGGCTTCGCCACCGACGAGACCGAGGAGCTGATGCCAATGCCGATTCAGCTCGCACATCGGCTAACCGAGAGATTAGCCGAGTTCCGTCGCTCGAAAGACGGAAGCTGGGTCCGGCCCGACGGAAAGTCGCAGGTCACGGTGTGCTACGAAGATTCGCTCCCGATAGGTGTGGAGACCGTCGTGATCTCTACTCAACACTCGGAGGATATCTCGACGAAGAAGCTGCGCGAGGCGATTGTCTCTGAGGTCATCGAGCCCGTTATTCCGAAAGAGCTGCGAGACAAAGACGTAAAATTCCACATCAATCCCACTGGTCGGTTCGTCATCGGCGGTCCGCAGGGCGACGCGGGACTAACCGGCAGAAAGATCATCGTCGATACCTATGGCGGAATGGGCCGACACGGCGGCGGTGCATTCAGCGGGAAGGACCCGTCCAAGGTCGATCGCTCGGCTTGCTACGCGGCGCGGTGGGTAGCGAAGAACATCGTCGGCGCAAAACTCGCGCGACGCGTCGAGGTGCAGGTCGCGTACGCAATCGGCGTCGCTGAGCCAGTCTCGGTAAACGTTGACACCTTTGGCACCAACACCGTCCCGGAGACGGCGATCATGCGAGCGGTTCAGGAAGTTTTCGATCTCACGCCGAAGGGAATCATCAACGCCCTGGATCTGCGCAAGCCGATTTACAGCGCCACATCGTCGTACGGCCATTTCGGTCGGACGCCAAGAAGGAACGGCAAAGGCACTCTCTTCACGTGGGAGCGGCTCGATCGCGTGGCTGATCTCAAGAAAGCGGTCGCTCAACGCTAGGGCTCAACCGCATTTCGGCGTGTACAAAAGCTGACTGCCGTCGCAGTCAGCTTTTATACTTTCTGTTCCGGACGTTAATTTGATTTCATGCAGCTCGTCGAAGTCGAGGTGATGCGCCTCGGT
The DNA here is from genome assembly GCA_050733435.1 of Gemmatimonadaceae bacterium. Taxonomy (GTDB): domain Bacteria; phylum Gemmatimonadota; class Gemmatimonadetes; order Gemmatimonadales; family Gemmatimonadaceae; genus UBA4720. Next base: position 9,359 of record JBOHTB010000125.1, read on the forward strand.
TTGGATCGGTCCACAAACTCCTACGTCGTCATTCTGCAGGAGAAGGGCGGCGCGCGCCTCCTCCCGATCTGGATCGGACAGCCCGAAGCCGAATCGATCGTGATAGAGATGAACAAGTTGAAGCGGGAGCGTCCGCTCACCCACGATCTGTGCAAGAATCTGATTATCGGTCTTGGGGGAACGCTCAAACGGGTGCACATCACCAAGGTCGAAAATCGCACGTTCTACGCGGAGCTCCACATCGCCAGGACTTCGGGCGCCGTTCACATCGACGCTCGGCCGTCCGACAGCATCGCGATCGCCCTGAGATTCGAGGCACCGATCTTCGCGCAGGAGAACTTGCTGACAGCGCTGCTGCTCGAAGAGGCGCAATCAGCACCCGAGACTTTGGCTGAGGCTTCCGAAGAGATGTCGGCCGATCAGTTGAAGGAGTATCTGGAGAACCTGCGGCCCGAAGATTTTGGGAAGTTCAATATGTAAGTTGGCGGTCCTGCTTCTACTGCAGGCCGCTCTCCCTTCAGACCAACAAAGCGTATCCGGCCGGATCGTCCGGCCCGGCAAGAGCAGCATGGATCCGGTGAGTGGCTCGTGGGTGGTGTTGCACCGCGTTGGCCCGGACAGCGCCGGCCCGCTCGATTCAGTCAGGACCGACGCGCGCGGCCGATACTCGTTTCACTACGTCCGCACCGGCAGCCCCGACGCGGTCTACTTCGTTTCCGCTTCGCACGACGGCATCGCTTACTTCACACCGCCGCTCGCCGAAGGCACGGTAAAAGGTGACGATGGTGAAGTGACGGTTTTCGACACTACGTCGCGACCCGTTCCCGTTACTATCCGCGGCCACCATGTCGTCGTCTCCGCGGTCGACGCCAACGGACTGCGCTCGATCGTCGAAGTGTACGACCTCTCGAACGACAGCTCGGTGACGCGCATCGCTCCGACCGACAAGCCTGAAGACGCGACTTGGCGAGCCCACATCGCCCCCGGCGCGACGAATTTTCGTGTCAGTCAGGGTGACATACCCCCAAGCGCCGTTACGTACGCGAGCGGAGTGGTCAACGTCTTTGCTCCAATCGCGCCGGGCATCAAACAGCTTTCGTTTTCTTATGACCTGCCCGCCAAATCGTTTCCTCTCAAGCTCCCGCTCGAGAAGGACACCCAGATCTACGAGATAATGATCGAGGAAAAAACGGGCAGCGTAACCGGACCGAACTTGCGCGAAGTCGATTCAGTGAGCGTCGACAACCGAAATTTCAGACGCTTTCTTGCTTCAGACATGCCGCGGAATTCGGTCGCAGTGATCGATCTTCCTGCGCCGCCGCCGACCCGCTCCATCGATCCGCGTTATCTGGTTGCGCTCACGCTCGTGATCGGAGGAACGATGATCCTCGCGCTTGCGCAAGCGCTGCGTCGACGATAGGATTCGCTCACAATCGATCGCGGACGGGAGCCACGGAAACCGGTTTGATGCCGGTGCGGCCCCGCCACTGTAACGGGCACCAACGCTGACTCGAATTACCACTGACCGCTCGCGGTCGGGAAGGTGAGTCACGCGGCCCGAAGCCAGGAGACGACTCACGTCCGCGCCACTTTTGCAGAGCCTCGGGGGAGGTGCTGGTGGCGGTCAGGCGTCGGATGACGCGTGCTCGTTGCGGGCATTCCTCGGAGAGGAGTGTCCGTTTTGTATTTTCGTCGACCGCTCGTCGCATTCACGCTGCTGCTGGCATTCGCTGGCTGCAACAACCACGGGCGGCATCCAGCCAATGCGGGCGTTGACGATTTCGGCGATGTAATCCAGACGGGTCGCCCGCCGACAAGAATCGTTTCGCTCAACCCGTCGACCACGGAGATCCTCTTTGCGCTGGGCGCGGGAAGTCGACTGGTCGGCCGTTCGAAGTACGATTGGTGGCCCGATTCAGCCAAGTTGATCCCCGCGCTCGGCGACGGGATACGACCGAACCTCGAGGCAGTTCTCGCTGCGCACCCGGATCTCGTCCTGTTGTACGCGAGTCTCGACAATCGCGCCGCGGCGTCGCGGTTTCGTTCAGCCGGCGTGAATACCCTTTCGCTCAAGATAGACCACATTGCGGATTTCGCCCGCGGAGTTCGACTGCTCGGCGCGGTCATCGGCGACTCGGTGAGGGCGCGCAGCGTCGTCGATTCTGTTCAGCACACTCTCGCAAGCGTGCGCGCTGCAACTAAGGGTCTCAGCCGGCCGAAGGTTTTCTGGCACATCTGGGACGCGCCGATCATGACCATCGGCGGCGGAAGCTTCATGAACGAGCTCGTCGATATCGCCGGCGCCAGGAATGTCTACGGGGACATAAAAAGTCCCTCTGCCGAGATTTCTCTCGAGGACATTTCCAGACGCGATCCGGATTTCATACTCGCCGGACCGGTCGGAAAACGGCAGATCGAGTCCGACCCGCGATGGTTGATCGTGCGCGCGGCTCGTGATCACAAGGTTCTTGTCGTCGATACCACGCTGGTTGCTCGTCCAGCTGTGCGACTTGGCGAGGCCGCCGTGTCACTGGCAAACCTCCTTCATCCGGGCGTCCTGCGTTGAGCCACGTCCCTCGCTGGCTTTGGGCGGCCCTAGTCGCCGTGCTGATTGTCATCGCCGCCGTTTCGGTCGCATGGGGCGCGGTCTCGCTCTCCCTGCCTGCCGTGTTCGCCGCGCTTCATGGAGTTGGAGATCCCACAACCGTCGCTATCGTGCGCGACCTCCGTCTGCCCAGAGTGCTTCTCGGCGCACTGGTGGGAATGGGACTTGGAGCGAGCGGCGCGGCTCTGCAAGGCTCCCTGAGAAACGCGCTCGCCGAGCCGTATCTGCTCGGAGTGTCGGGGGGAGCAGCTGTAGGTGCGGTGATAGTGTTCGCACTCGGAATAACGAATGACCTCATGGTGATGCTCGCAGCGTTCGTCGGCTCAGTCGCTGCCGTGATTCTCACTTTGGCCGTTAGCCACGTTGGAGCGCGCGGCTCAAAGGTCGACCTGAGGACGCTGCTCATAGCGGGAGTCATAGTCGGTGCGTTTGCCAACGCAACCATCATGGTCGCTCTCGCCAGCGCTGAGCCAAACACGGTTCGCGGTGCGCTCTTCTGGATGATGGGCTCCGCCGCCGACGCCACGTGGCGAAATGTCGGATGGCTCGCGCTGAGTATCGCGTTGATTGGCGGCGCACTGATTTACTGGGCGCGGGAGATAGACGTTCTCTCGCTTGGTGACGAGGCGGCGGCCGCGCTCGGGGTCGAGGCAGAGCGCTCCGGCCGGAGAATATTCTTTATCGCCGCGCTTCTCGCTGCTGCAACGGTGGCTGCCGCGGGCCTGATTGGATTCGTCGGACTGGTCGTTCCCCACATTGCGCGACGTCTGGGAGTGCGCGCGCACCGTCCACTCGTCATCGCGGCGGGAGTGATCGGCGGATCGCTCGTCGTGGCAGCGGACCTCGCCGCACGAACGGTCGCCGCGCCAACCGAGCTTCCACTCGGCGCCATCACCGCGCTCCTCGGCGTCCCTTTCTTTCTGGTTCAGTTGAGGCGTACGACATGATCAGCGTCTCGGATCTTTTTGTTTCGTATCCGGGCGCGACAGACCATGCTGTTGATGGGATTACGTTCGAGGCAGAGGCAGGGAAGCTCACCGCTCTCGCCGGACCAAACGGATCAGGCAAGAGCACAGTGGTTCGTGCGCTGGTCCGTCGGGTGGAAGTACAGCGCGGATCAGTTTCGGTCGACGGCGTCGACGTGAAGCAGTTGTCCCTGGCCCAACTCGCGCGAACGGTCGCCGTGGTTCCTCAGCGTGAGGAGACGACGTTTCCGCTCTCGGTCCGGCAGTATGTCGCTCTCGGTCGTTACCCACACCTGGGTTTGTGGCGAGCGCCGTCATCACTCGACGAGTCAGCTGTCGACGAGGCGCTGGAGGCGGCGGGCGTGTCGCATCTCGCCGAGCGCGATACCGATGCACTGTCGGGCGGTGAGTGGCAGCGCGCGCGCATCGCCCGAGCCCTTGCTCAGAAAGCGCGCACTCTCGTGCTCGACGAGCCGACGACCTTTTTGGATGTCGCGCACGAGATGGCCATTTTCGAGCTGCTCTCGTCGCTCGCGCGCTCGGGCCTCGCGGTGCTCCTCGTCAGCCACCACCTCAATCTCGTTGCCCGATTTGCCGATACGATCGTGCTGTTGAATCACGGCAGGATCGCGCTGCACGGCGCCCCTGCGGATGTGATGAGAGCCGATCAGCTCGAAGCGATTTACGAATGGCCGATCGTTGTCACTCGCGACCCGGCAATTGGCGCCCCCGCCCTCGTCCCTCTGCGACGGCCAGTCAATCTATGACCAACGCCTTCCCATCAACCCATATGAAAATGCACTGGCGTCTGTTCTTGTTCGGAGCCGTCGTCGCGTTCTGCGCCGCGCCCCTCATCGCGCAGAATCCGGATACGACGAAACTGAGCACCGTTGTGGTTTCAGCTTCTACGGTTCCTCGGCCGGCGACCGAGCTTAGTCAGGCTGTTACCGTGATATCCGGTGCGGACCTCCGCGCGCGCGGCGTGCAAAGAGTGTCGGACGCCCTCCGCGAAGTTCCGGGCGCAATGCTCGTTCAGAGCGGATCGTACGGCTCCGTGACTTCCCTGTTTCTTCGCGGCGGGGAAAGTCGTTACACCAAGGTTCTGGTTGACGGCGTGCCAGTGAACGCCGACGGCGGGTTTTTCGACTTCAGTCATCTGACTACCGACAATATCGATCGCATAGAAATAGTGAGAGGGCCGGCCAGCGTGTTGTACGGGGCCGACGCTGCGTCGGGGATCGTCCAGATATTCACTCGCAAGCCGACCGCCGAGCGCCGCGCCTCCCTAAGCGCCCGTGGCGGGACGTACCACACTGTCGACGTTGCCGTGGACGGATCGGGATCTGCTGGGCCGACAGGGTTGTCCTTCGGTGCCGCGCATCACTCGACCGCTGGCATTCTGCCGTTCAACAATCAATACCAGAATGGGACGCTCAGCAGCGCACTAAAGCTTGGAACGGGACCGGCTGGTGAAGCGACCGTGTCCGCGCGCTACACCGCCGCGGATTTTCACTATCCGACCGACTTCAATGGCCAGCCCGTTGACAGCAATGCCTACCGTGTCCAGCACCGCCTCACTGTAGGCTTGGACGCCGTGTGGTACTTGACCAGCTACGCGCAGGCGCGCTTCCTGGCCGGCGACAACGAAGTAACGGATGTCACCGACGATATCGCGACGCCGTTTGGCGCCACCGAGCCGCAGCATTCTGCTTCGACTTCGAGGGAGTATCGAAGGGAAGCGGATGCTCGACTCAGCTTCTTCCTCCCGACAAGCGCGACGATTACACTCGGCGCCGGCTATCAGAAGGAGCGCGAGAACAGCTCCAATGGCGCCGGACCCGTTGGGGGCACAACGAGCCCAACAGATTCATTCAGAGCGTCCCGCGAGAACTTTGCTTACTACACTGAGCTCCTGGGAAGTCCGGCGGAGAAGTTCTCTTATACGATTAGCGGACGGGTCGACGACAATTCCGACTATCGTCGCTTCGCGACCTACCGGCTTGGCGCAAACGTGCACTTGCTCCGAACGGTCATCGCCAGGGCTTCGCTAAGTACAGCGTTCAACGCCCCCGCATTCAGCGAGCTGCGGCCGACACTTTTCACCGTCGGCAGTCCTGATCTTAGCCCCGAAAGAATTCGGGCCGCCGAAATTGGAATCCAGACAAACTTCAGGCCGGATCTGTTCGTCTTCAGCGCGGATTATTTTGCGCAGCGCTTCTCCGATCTCATTCAGTATGTGGCCGGAGGTCCTCCAGGCTTTCTCGGAAGCTACGCGAATCTCACTGGGGCGAGCTCGAACGGATGGGAAGCCGAGGTAGCTGTCTTTCCAGCTGGAGCGTGGCGAGCAAACGTGAGCTACACAATCGTCAATCCTCGCGTGACGGAGATTCCGACCGGGTATCAGGGAACAGATATGGTCGGCGAGGCGCTGCTTCGGCGTCCGAGTCATTCAGGTAGCGTCGTACTCACGTACATGCGGTCGGAAAACCTTAGTCTCGGAGCCGCGGCAAGTTACGTCGGCAAGAGACCCGACACCGATTTCTCGGTATTCCCGTCACCGCGCGTCACTCTGCCTGCGTACGCCAAGCTCGATCTCTCAGCGGATGTCCCGGTGGTATTTGGCAATCACAACGGTATCGCACTCAACGCCCGGCTCGAGAACGCGTTCAACAAATTCTATGAGGATGTTCTCCATTTCAGGGCGCCTGGAAGAACGCTGCTCATAGGCGCACGCGTGTCGACGCTCTTCTAGATTTGTTTAATGCCGCTGACTGCCACAGACGCGATAGTACTTCACGCGTTCGACTACCTGGAGAGCTCGCGAATCATTCGACTTCTTACGCGAGAAGCGGGTGTGCAGTCGGTGCTCGCGAGGGGTGCGCGGAAGTCCAGGGGAAGGTATGGCTCCGCGCTCGATCTTTTCGCCGAAGGCACCGCACAGATTTACGTCAAGCCAAACCGGGAGCTGCACAACCTCGCATCTTTTGATATCAGTCGCTCGCGCGAGGAAGTCTCCCACGACGTCGGCAGGTTCACGGCGGCATCGGCTGTAGCGGAGCTAGCGCTCCGATTCGGCGGCGAAGAGGCGAATCCGCAACTTTACGACACTGTCGTTGATTCGCTCGATCGTATCTCGCGATCCGATCCTGACCAGACGATCGAAGAGGGCTTGGCCGCATGTTGGCGAATCGTCTCCGTACTGGGATTCACACCCGAGTTGTCGAGCTGTGCGCTCTGTCATACGCCGCTTCGCGAAACCGAAGATGCGACGTTCTCTCATGCCTCTGGCGGAATAGTCTGCGCCTCCTGCGGCAAGCTCGTTCCAGGCGGCCGAAAGATCCCAGCTTCCGCGCGAGACTCAATCAAACGTTGGCTGGCGGAACAGAGTTCAATGCCGCTCGCTGAACCGGAAGCGCGCTCCCACCAGCGACTGCTCCGGGAATTTCTCGGCGCTCATCTCACGGACGATCGACCTCTCAAGGCATTCGCTGTTTGGGAGCACGAGCGCTGGAGCGCGGCGTGATCATCGGCACGGCCGGCCACATCGATCACGGCAAGACAGCATTGGTGCGCGCGTTGACGGGTGTCGATACCGACCGCCTGCCCGAAGAAAAACGTCGTGGAATCACGATCGACCTCGGATTTGCGCCGCTTGTCCTCGATGAAATCGGCGTAGTGGGAATCGTGGACGTCCCCGGACACGAAGACTTCGTGCGCAGTATGCTCGTCGGAGCGACGGGTATCGACGTCGGTCTCCTGGTTATAGCTGCAGACGAAGGCGTGATGCCGCAGACTCGCGAGCATCTGCTGATCCTTCAGTTGCTGAAGGTGCCTCGTTTGGTCGTAGCGCTCACGAAGTCCGACACAGTCGATGCGGAATGGCTGGCGCTCATCCGCGGCGAGGTGGAAGCGCTTGTGGCGGATTCAGCAGCGCCGCGGACTGCAATCGTGTCATGCTCGAGTCGCACGGGTGCCGGGCTCGACGAGCTGCGAGGCGCGCTGTCGGCGGCACTTCAAGGCACGGCATCTCGATCGACTGAAGACATTTTCAGATTGCCAGTTGATCGCGCCTTCACCGTTAAAGGCACAGGCACTGTCGTTACCGGTACGATGTGGAGTGGCGAGCTCGCATCCGAGTCCGCCGTTCGCGTGCTCCCCAGCGGGAAAGCGGCACGAGTCCGGAGAATAGAGCAGCACGGAAGGCCACTGGACCGTGCGCGCGCCGGCGATCGAGCTGCAATAGCTCTCGGTGGCGTCGATCTACAGGAAGTTGCGCGCGGATCGGTTCTGGTCGCCGACCCAACGTGGCGGGCGACGTCATTGTTCGAGGCCGCCCTGGAGTTTCCCGGTGATCCGTCCGATGTTCTGTCGCCGCGGACGGAGCTCCGGCTGCACGCAGGCTCGAGCGAAACGGGCGCTCGGGTGGTTTTCGTCCCGACGGATCACCCAAATACGATGCTCCTTGGCAGAATCACTACCGCAGCGCCGATCACACTTCGAGGCGGCGACCGGTTCGTTCTAAGGCTTCCGGCACCGCTCCGTACGTTCGGCGGAGGCGTCGTCGTCGATCCATATGCCCGCCGCCGTGTTCTGCCCGAGCTGGCACACGACGAGATTCGCGCTCTCGCTGATGACCCCGCGGCCCGACTGAGGTACGTGCTCGACGCGCAGGAGCTGACTGGAATTCCGATCGACACGCTGCCGGTACGGGTGGGATGCACCCCAGCTCAGGTGGGTGCATTCATTGAGACCGTCGGCGCGCGTCCCTCAACACACAACCTTTTCGCTCGCGGAGTTGTCGAACAGGTAATGGCAACTGTACAGCGAATCGTCGCAGAATACGAGATCAAATCGCCTCTAAGTCCCGGCATTCCCGCCCGGACTTTGCGGGAGCGTTTGCGTGCGGATCTAGAGCTTGCCGACATCTCGATCCGTGAGCTGGAACGGTCCGGCCAAATCCAGATGTCAGGCCCGGTCGTTCGTCGAACAGGATGGGTGCCGACTCCAACCGAATCCGATATAGATCTCGGCAACTCCCTGGCGCACGATATTTGCGCTTCGGGACGCGAGCCACCGAGCGCCGCCGAGTTGGTGCTGCGTTACGGAAGCTCGGTTCCTTCGTTGCTCCATTTTCTGGAGCGTCAGGGGCGGATCATTCAGGTGGAGGAGAACCGCTATTACGATCGAACCGCTGTCGAGGAGCTGATTGCAAAACTGAGAGGGGAGCTGTTGCCGGGTCGGCAGTATACGCCTTCGCAGCTTAGGGATGTACTCGGATTTTCGAGGAAATATCTCATTCCGTTTCTCGAGTTTTGTGATCGGACGGGAGTCACCGAAAGACGTGGGGAAGGTCGGATTCTCAGGCAAACACCTGGAATTCTGCTTGACACTTCTGAGGCTCGCTCCTAAGTTCGCGCAGCAGAACAAATGTCCACCTTAGTAGGGAGTTAGCGTCTAAAGACCCTTTTTCGTCAGTATTGGAGACTACATGAAGCACCTGTGGCGGGCGCTGTTATTGGTGCTCGTGCTCGGCGCGTTCATGCCAGGTCGTTCGGCGGCTCAGGGGATTTCGACCCAAACCGGCGGAGGACAAGGCGCCGGGTTGCAACTCGGACAGAACTTCCCGAACCCGGTCAATCTGGACACCAGAATTCCGTTCGTCATCGGCGACGCGCAGGGATGCACGGATTCCGGACGTCTACACCGCGTAAGTCTGCGGATTTACAACTTGCTGGCGCAGCTCGTTGCTACGCCGATACTGCAGGGTGGTGGGAACGATGCCGGCGGCGAGCCGCTGGATGGGCTGCAGTTGACGTGCGATCAGTACGTTGCTTACTGGGACGGGAAATACTCCCAGACAGGACAGGACGTCGCCTCTGGGATTTACCTGTACCGGCTCGAAGTGGATGGTAAGGTCCTCGTCAAGAAGATGATCGTACGGAAGTAACAGACTGAAATTCCAAGGAGACGCGCCTGGCTTTGCCGGGCGCGTCTCTTTTTTTTTTTAACGGCAACTGCAAACGCCAAGAATGGGATCCGAGATGTCAGCTATGCAGGTGGCAGTTGCTAGACACCGCGGGTTCAACGCAGTGAAGCACAGTAAGGAGTGTGATGTCCTCCGCATCGAGTCTGTCGAAAGCGCAGTTACCGACAACTACCAGCTACACCTCTGAAATCTCGGATCCCGTTCTGTTGCCTTGTCGTCCCAAGTCAACTCGTCGAAACTTCTGCCACCTTGGCGGGAATTATGCGGCACCCCCATTGCATTTTTCACGACTCCAACACCATGACTGAGTACCTCGATAAATAAAGAATAAATGATCAATCCCGATCGCCTCACCGTAAAAGCAACCGACGCCCTCAACGAAGCTGTCGATCTCGCGCGTCGCACGGGTAATCCACTCGTCTACGACCTGCACCTGCTGTTGGCGCTCCTCAATCAGGACGAAGGCATAGTCGTTCCTATTCTCCAGAAGATCGGAGTCAGCGTCGCGCAGCTGCGGGAAGTTGTCGGGCGTGAAATGGCACGTTATCCGAAGCAATCCAACGCGCAGCCGACCCTGTCCCGTGAGCTCAACCAGGTCTTCGATAAGGCTGAAGCAGACGCGCGTGAGCTCGGTGATGAATTTGTCTCGACCGAGCACTTCCTCGTCGCTCTGTCTGATGTAAAGGGAACCGAAAGCCGAACGCTGCTCTCAGCTGTCGGTGCCACGCGCGACGCACTGCTTGAGGCACTTCAAACTGTGCGAGGCTCGCACCGCGTCACCGATCAGACGCCCGAGAATCAGTACCAGGCTCTGCAACGCTACACCCGCGATTTGACTGAGGCGGCGCGGAAAGGAAAACTGGATCCAGTCATCGGAAGGGACGAGGAAATTCGACGCGTAATCCAGATTCTATCGCGACGCACGAAGAACAATCCTGTCCTCATTGGAGAGCCCGGGGTAGGGAAGACTGCGATCGCCGAGGGACTCGCGCAGCGCGTCGCAAACGGCGATGTGCCCGAAAGTCTCAAGAACAAGCGCCTCGTCGCTCTCGACCTGGGCGCATTGATAGCTGGAGCAAAGTTCCGGGGCGAATTCGAAGAGCGGCTCAAGGCGGTTCTGAAAGAAGTGACCGAGGGTGAGGGTCAGTTCATCATGTTCATCGACGAGATGCACACGTTGGTCGGTGCCGGCAAAGCCGAAGGATCCATGGATGCCGGGAACATGCTCAAGCCGATGCTCGCCCGCGGAGAACTACGCGTCGTTGGAGCCACGACGCTCGATGAATATCGGAAGAACATCGAGAAAGACGCCGCCCTCGAGCGAAGATTCCAACCCGTCTATGTCGGCGAGCCGAGCGTCGAAAGTACGATCGCGATTTTGCGTGGCCTCAAGGAACGCTACGAGGCCCACCACGGGGTTCGAATCACGGACGGCGCCATCGTCGCCGCCGCGACGTTGTCGAACCGCTATATAGGCGACCGATTCCTTCCGGACAAGGCAATCGATCTCGTAGATGAAGCAGCGTCGAGGCTTCGGATCGAGATCGATTCAATGCCCCAGGAAATCGACGAAGTCGAGCGGCGCATCACTCAGCTTGAGATCGAGCGCCAGGCGCTTCAAAAGGAGAAAGACAAACCGTCACGCGATCGGCTCAAGACGCTCGAGCGCGAGCTCGCCGAGCTGAAGGAAAGATCTTCGACCATGAAAGCGCAGTGGCAGCAGGAAAAGGACGTGCTCGGCAGCGTGGCGAAGATAAAACAGCAAATAGAGCAAGCGCGGATTGAGGCAGAGCAGGCAACTCGGCGTGGCGATCTCCAGAAAGCGGCTGAGATCGCGTACGGGCAGATACCCACGCTCGAAAAACAGATGCGAGAAGCGGAGGAAAAGCTCGCGAGCCGCCAGGAGGGAGGTGCACGCTTTCTCAAGGAGGAAGTTTCCGCGGAGGACGTGGCTGAAATCGTCGCGCGCTGGACCGGAATTCCGGTTTCGCGAATGATGGAGGCGGAACGCGAGCGCCTGACCCGACTGGAAGACGTGCTCGCCACGCGAGTGATCGGTCAGGAAGAAGCCGTACGAGCTGTAGCGAATGCAGTGCGACGCTCGCGAGCGGGACTCCAGGATCCGAACCGACCGATTGGCTCGTTCATCTTTCTCGGTCCAACCGGCGTCGGAAAAACCGAGACCGCGCGCGCTCTCGCCGAATTCCTGTTCGACAACGAGCAGGCGATGGTTCGCATAGACATGTCCGAGTACATGGAGAAGCACGCGGTCGCGCGGCTCATCGGCGCGCCACCGGGTTACGTTGGATTTGAGGAAGGAGGTCAGCTCACGGAAGCAATCCGGCGCCGTCCATACTCGGTGGTGCTCTTCGACGAGATCGAAAAGGCACATCCGGATGTCTTCAACATTCTTCTTCAGATTCTGGACGATGGCCGGCTCACGGATTCTCAGGGGCGGACCGTTGACTTCCGGAATACCGTCATCATCATGACGTCGAATATCGGAAGCACGTTCATTCTGGAGCACGCCGGCGAAGACCGCGCTATGATCGAGGCTCAGGTGACCAATGCGCTGCGCCAGCATTTCCGTCCCGAGTTTCTAAATCGTGTCGACGACATCATCATTTTCCGACCACTCGGCAAGGCAGAGATTGAGCACATAATCGATCTGCAGCTCACTCGTCTGGAACGTCTCCTCGCGGACAGGAAGCTGACCCTGGCGCTGACACAAGAGGCGCGAGAAGTACTCGCAACAGAAGGTTACGATCCCGCGTTCGGAGCGCGTCCGCTCAAGCGGGCGATCCAGCGACTGCTCCAAAATCCGCTGGCGCTGGCCGTACTCGAGGGCAAATTCACCGAGGGCGATCACATTGTCGTCGACAGGGATCCGAAAGGCGAGCTCACGTTCAGGAAAGCGACAGAGTCAGCGCTTGCCGGCAGATAGCGGAGTCTCCGCCAACGCACTCGGCTCTACCACGACACGTCTTTCCGAAGACGAACAGTACATTCGCAACGCGCTCGATCTCGCGCGGGAGGCGCAGAAGAGAAACGAGGTCCCCGTCGGCGCGATCGTCGTGGTACGTGGGACCATTCTCTCCGCGGCGACGAATCGCACGATCCGCGATCAGGACCCAACCGCGCACGCCGAGATACTCGCGATACGCGAAGCTTCCGCGAAGCTCGATAGCTGGCGGCTCGATGACTGCACCCTTTATGTAACGCTCGAGCCGTGTGCCATGTGCGCCGGCGCGATCGTTTTGTCACGACTCAAGCGCGTGGTTTTTGGCGCGTGGGATGAGAAAGCCGGGATGGCAGGGTCCGTTGGTGATCTCTTGCGGCATCCCGTGCTCAATCACCGGCCCGAAGTAAGAGCGGGCGTTCTTGCCGAGGAGTGTGCGTTGCTGCTCGCGGAATTTTTCCGCGGTCAGCGAGCGACTGCTCCGGGTTGATCAGGGCATTCGGCCAGAATAAGTTGCAAACCTGCAGGACAGGTGGCCGAGTGGTTGAAGGCACCGGTCTCGAAAACCGGCATACCGGTGAACCCGGTATCGAGAGTTCGAATCTCTCCCTGTCCGTTAGTACATGTCAGAATGCCCAACCAACCGAATTGCTTGCAGTTCGCATTTCTCTCCGCTAGAACGCATTTGCGATGCGGGTCGCGTCGATACGATGTAGGGACGGGTGGCCGAGTGGTTTAAGGCGCACGCCTGGAAAGTGTGTGTACGTTAATAGCGTACCGTGGGTTCGAATCCCACCCCGTCCGTAACGCGCGCTCTAGAGCCGGTCGAGTCTGCCGCCGTCGACCACTAGCGCAGCTCCCTGCACAAATCGCGCGTCGTCTGACGCCTAAAAGGCGATTGCTGCCGCGTAGTCGGCGAAAAGCGCCGGGAAATCCGGGTTTTGGAAATCGCCGACCCAATCGGGTACACCGAAATGACAGAGGTCAACGATTGGCGTGACATCTCGCCGCAGAAGGTCCGCGAATGTCAGGTCCGAAAAATCCCAGTCGTATTGGCCGGCAGCGAGCCATGTACTGAAAATCGGCGGGCCGTAACGAAGGAAGGTCGTCCCAAGTTTCTCGACGCGCTGGAAGTCGCTCCCAATGGTCGTAATGCCCGCACTTCGCCATCTCATCGACGCGTTTCCGTTCTTGTCAGACCGTCCGGTAACTGTTCTCGATACCGGTGGCAAATATGAAATTTGGATTACTCGGAGATCGCTGCATTGTTTTTGATCTCCAAGAAAGGCAATATTCGCGCTCGCAGAGGCCGGCTCGGTCGACCATGCAGGTCGCCAAAACGTTATGGGACTTCCACTTAACGGAGGGTCCCTAAACTGTGTCTTTGTGTGGTGTCGCCGTTCGCGCGAGTGAGCAACTTCGGAGCCCAGAACCGCCGAGCAGAGACAGCAAAAACCGCGTGACGGCGCACGGCTGGGCTCAGTCCATTAATCGATGGATCACGCCTCCGCCGACGCGAAAAAATCAATGTGGTTCCGCCATGTGGGGAAAGTCGTGACGCTTGCCGCATCTTCTGGTGCGGCGCTGGTGTCGATTTTTACGGCGCTCTACTCATACGGAATTATCGGTCACTCCGAATCGCATCAGTCGATTGGTAACCTCGGCGCTGCATGGGTCGGCCTGCGCCCGGCGATCGATACGGCGAACGCGATCGACGACACCGTCCACTACGCTGCCACAGTGACCGACAACAACGGCAGCGTTCTGGTGGGAGCTCGCCCGACCTGGACGACGGGTGACTCCAGCATCGCTACCGTTCTGACTGATGGATCTGTCATCGCACACGGGCCCGGCAGAACGATGGTGAGCGTGGTCGTCGGTAAGCTCGTCACGCACTCGACGATAGTCGTTCGGCAGCGGGTGGCTTCAATCGAAATTGGCAGGGCCAGCGGCGACAGTCTAATAGTGCTCCCCGAAGGCGCGCAGCTTCAGCTAAAGGCCCGCGCAGTCGACGCTCGCGGGCATCCGATCGACGGGCTGGACGCCGTCTGGCACGTCGACGACAACACGGTCGCTGCTCTCGACAGCACCGGCGTTATTACAGGACGCAACGCGGGCAGGACCATGATCGCGGCTCGAATCGACGGTGTTTTGGCTCGAGCGGGCGTGTCGGTTGTGACTCCGGCAGCGGCGTTGGCTTTGGTGGCCGGGTCCAATCAGAGGGCGCTCGCGGGCAAGCAGCTCGCGCAGGTGGTCGTGGTCCGAGCGACCAACAAGAGAGGAGGTCCGTCGTCCGCCAAAAGGGTGACCTTCCGGGTGGTCGATGGACAGGGCGTGGTTGACCCGGCTGCTGCGATCACTGACGCTGATGGAAGGGCGCGAGCTAACTGGACACTCGGCGGCGCTCCGGGCCGTCAAACGCTATTTGTGAGCGTTGAAAACGTCGATAGCGCGCTGGCGGTTGAGGCGGAAGCGGATCCAGTAGCGGCCAACACACGGGTGGCGGCGCTCACCGACCATCTGAGCGGCCACGCCGGGGACCCGATCCCGGATTCGGTTGCCCTCCGAGTAACGGATTCCTCCGGTCGGGTCCTACCGGATGTCCCAGTACGGTGGACCGCGGTGGATGGTGGCTCGATAGAGGCGATGACCGCTCGAACCGATTCGCTGGGAGTCGCGACGGCGCGCTGGACCTTGGCGAAAAAGACTGGCCTGCAGAGAGTTCGCGCGCAGGTGGGAAGCGGCGCCGGACTCGGCATACCACCTCTGACGATCGACGCGACGGCATTGGCGGGGCCGGCTGCAGCGGTACTCCTGAACGCCGGCGATGGGCAGCGCGCACCGGCGGGCGCGGAATTGCCGAAGCCGATCGTCGTTCGCGTCGTTGATGAAAATGGAAGCGGCGTGCTGGGTGCGTCCCTATCACTCGCCCCGTCTGGCGGAGCGGTGGCCGACACGATACTCACGACAGACTCGCTTGGATACGCCAGTACGCGCTGGACCATGGGCCATTCGGCGGGCGATTACACTCTGGCCGTTCACGCCGACGGCGTGAAGCGTCTCATCAAGCTCTCGGCGCGTGCCGTTCCGGCGGCAGCAGCCAACCTGGCTTTTGACGACGCACCTGGAGAGCCTCGCACGAGAGAGACGGCCAAGCGAAAGAAGCTCCTCGCGGTCGTCACCGATGTGTACGGGAATCCGGTCCCTGATGTCCGCGTGAACTTCGCCGTGAAATCCGGCATTGTGACGCCTGCCCGCGCGGTAAGCGACGCCAACGGCAGAGCGGCCTTGACGTGGAAGCTGGGGCTGAAGGCCGGGGAGCAGACCCTGACTGGGACAGTCAGAGGGACCGACGTCACTGGCGAGTACGTGACCCAGGTCGGAGAGCATGAGGCCGCCACGAAGACGGCCTCGGTGAAGGCCACAAAGTAGATCGAAAATCCCGCCCGGCGTTGCCCTCCAGATGTTTGCGAGGAGTTGCGAAAGCGTCGAGGAAGGACCGGGAATCGACGGGCCGCCACGGCAGGGGACCGGATATCGGACTTTAAACTGCGCCCGCTAACTCCCGGGTAACAAAGAAGCTAGCTGATAGGCTTAGAGTATAACATCAGGGCGGGGCGGACTCAGCAGTTACGTCTCGGCGGTCCCAATAGTCATTTTATTGTTCGCGCCCAGATGAGCTAGCCGGGCGCCTCCGACAACCGGCAAACCCGCCCAAAGGCGGCGACGCAAAGCCCCGAGACTAAAGCGACGCGACAGCGGCGCCATGTCAGTCGAGCTACCGAAGAGGAGCCTTAATGACTCAAGTTCGCTACAGACTCTGCTCTGCCGCCACGCTATCAATTCTTCTGACGGCTATCTTTTTCCCCCTCTCAGCGCGGGCCCAGTTCGTCGCGCGCGGCGACCGGGTAGGCTCGAGTGCTGTCGCGAACAAGGTTGATTCGGTGGCGACCCCCTCTTCTGCCTCCGCGTCCAAGTCCTCGATTACCACCGCCGCCGACAAGCCGGTGATGTCCCCATCGGGAGAGCGCGGCACCGGACTGAGCGGCAAGGTGTTCGCCCGGTTCGTGATGCCGGAGGATTGGATATCGCTCGCCGCGCTTCCGGGAACGGAGATCTCTAGCGCTTCGATCCAGGGTGGGCCAACCCCGACCGTCGAGACTGTCTTCACGATGCGCTCGTTCGGACAGAAGGTCCGCGCATGGCTCAATGGCTATCGACTCGGATATTGGCCGGAGGAAAAGGGCCGTGTCCGCTCTGAAGCTTATAAGAATCCGGAAGGCTTCATTGAGGTGACACCGGAGAACGAAGACACCCGCGTCTCGGAGCACTTCCGGCTTCGGGACTTCGTCTCGCACGACCAGAAAGATGTCTGGCCCAAGTACGTGGTGCTCCGTGAGCCCCTGCTGGATAAGCTCGAGCTCGTAATCGAAGATCTGGATGACCACGGTATCAACGCCGAAGGCATGAGAATCCGCTCCGGATTCCGCACACCCGCGCATAACCTCGCGGTGAGGGCGGAGGGGAGTGCCAGGGACAGCCGCCACCAGTTCGGAGACGCAGCCGACGTCTTCATTGATCAGGAAGGCAACGGCAAGATGTCTGACCTGAACGGAGACGGCAAAGTCACCTTCGCCGACGTGAAGCTGATACTGGATGCCGTTGAGCGGGTAGAAGCCAGATATCCCGAGCTCGTCGGGGGGACTGGGCTCTACGCCTATTCAGGCAGGAGCGGACCGTTTGCACACATCGACGTCCGCGGTACCCGGGCGCGCTGGGTTCGCGGCGTGTACCATCGCAAGTCACGCCGGGGCTTCAAGTCCAAAAAAGCAACGTCGAAGACGGCTCCGAAGCGCAATGTATCCGCCGGACCATCGCTGAAGACCGCCGCGGTCCCCGCGAAGGGAACAGCAACCTCCGACTGAGTGGTTCACCTTCCGATCCAGTAGGTCCCCTTGATTTGGAAGACATTCGTTGGACGATCGCGGAATAAGGCGGAGCGGTCACGACTGAAATTGAAGTCGCCGAACTGATCGAAGCCGTCCCGCTCCTGCGTCCATACGAAGTAAATGGTAGAGCCGGGGCGATATTCCCATCTGAGTACGCCCGTTCCCCTTAGTGACCGCAGGTTGAAATCGGGATTGTCGAATGTGAACGGTTGCGCCGCCCCCGGCCCGTCGGGGTCGATGGTGTAACCTGTCGTAGCTCCTGTGGCATCCCTGTTCGTCGCAACGGTACTTCCATTGTCGCGACCGAAGAAATTCATCTGCCGGGATTTGGCCTGGGCGAATTCCTTGAAGCTGGAATACCTGCCACTCGCCAGGAACGGCTGCGCGAACATCTCCAGCGTCATGTTCGGTGTGAAGGTCACGTTGACCCTCGTATCCATTGACAGAGTCTTCTGTTGTAGGCGTCCGAAGATGTAACGTGTCCCCACGAAGGCGGAATTCACAGTCGCGTCGGTCACACTCGTCACATACTGTTGGGCGCTGTTGTTGATGTCGAGCGACGGCGCGAAGCTCAGGAGAAGGCGGGAAGAAGGCTTGAGAGTCACAGACGGATAGTACGAAACCTCGCCGCCTTCCGTGTTATCGACTGGTGTCATGACCACCGTCTGCATGTTCCCGACGACGCGCGAGCGGGAATCGGTACCAACGGTCGCCGACAACATGTTGTAGCCATAATGCATCACTGTCGGGCCACCCCGCGTTAGACGCTCGTCGTAATAGCTCGGATGAAACAGCACGAAGGCGTTCGTGTTCATGTAGTTCTTGAACGTCACCTGGCCATAGAGATGGTAGTCGACGTCGTTTCGATCGCCTTCGTAGTTCACCTGCTGCTGTGCGCCCGCGATCGTAAAGATGTTTCGGTACCAGCTGCCCGGGGTGGTCCATTGCCGCGCCAAGTTCGCCAGCATCCACTTGTAATCCGCGCGGTTTAGAACGCCCAGATCGTTTGCCTCGAACCCGGGGCTCCGCCAGTTCTGCGTCGTCTCCCAGAGCCAATTGCCCGTCTCCTTTGCGAGTCGGGCATAAAACCCATAACCGTACAGGTTTGTGCGGTTGGGATCGTAGGCAGTTGAGAAGAGGCCGTCGCTCGTTTCGGTCCGCCCTGGGCGCTGATAGTAGCGCGCGCTCGAAAATTGGGCGGTGTTGATGGCGGCCGTATCGCCGCCTATGCGGGTCAGCGCGCTTTGAACGTTGAAGGAGTACTGGCGATTCGCCCAGTGGTGATCGAGGTCGAGTCCGAATGCCTGAGCATCGGATCTGAGGTGACCGACTTCGTCGGGGTTGTTTAACGACCGATTCACGAGCGTCGTGATAGTCCCGATGCGGGTAGATCCGCCGCGAAAATCCTTTTTCAGCCGCCCGACGAAATAGTTGGAGAGCGGCTCGACTTCCTCAGTCGCGTCGGCGGTGCTGCCTATCGGTCGGTAGCGAGCGGTCTCCCGATCGGTAAGCGCGTCGAGAACGCCAACGCTGACGCCGTTGCTGGTGCGCCCGGTGACCTTGCCCGCTCCGAGGATGGTCGTCGCGTCCGCAACGTCCATGAAGTCCGATTGCCCCGAAAGCAGCCCCGAAAGCTGCGGCGAGCGGCCGATTCGCCTCGTGTACACAAGATTGAGGCTTGAAACGTTGCTGCAGAAATAGCAGCTGAAGCCACCCGTCGAGAAGTACTGCGAATTTGAGACGAAGAACGGGCGCTTCTCAGAAAACGTTGTCTCGAATACTGACAGGTTCACGACTGCAGGATCGACCTCCACCTGGCCGAAATCGGGATTGACTGTTGCGTCGAGCGTCAGATTGGAAGTCAGATTTACCTTGGCATCGCCGCCAACCCTGTAGGTGAGCTCCGAATTCGAGTGGTATGGGTCACCGGCTTGCGCCCGTTCGAGCTTGTTTCTCGACGTTGCGTAGGGAACCAGCTCTACCTGCCGCGGTCGGGAAGTCACCGTTATCCCCTCGAGCGTGCCGAAGTACGCCGGGCCGCCGTATTCGTTGCTTCTCCAGAACGCCCACATGTCCTGCTCGTTACGGCGATCGATCGTTCTCCATACCTGCATCCCCCAGACCTGCACCGAATCGCGAGAAAATCGGAGCTGGGAGTATGGGATACGGAACTCGGCAGTCCAGCCGAGGGAGTCGATCCGCGTCGCACCCTCCCAGACGGGGTCGTAGGAGGCGTCACCGTTCTGATGATCTCCCTTCACTCCGGACGGATTCAGCTCGAACCACGTGCGGCTGTTCTTGTCGCGAAAGGTGTCGAACACCAGCGCGATGTGGTCCGAGGTCAGGCTGTTGTCTCCATTCATGACCTGGTCGCGACGGGCGAGGGCAGTGTGAACTCCCTTTGAGCCCAGGGAGTCGTGCATGCGCGCGCCGACATAGATGGCGCCGGCGTCGTAAAGGATCCGAATTTCTGTTCGTTCGCTGGGCGGTTTTCCCTCGTCAGGAACGGCCTGGACGAGCTCGCTGATTGGAGTCGCGGCGGCCCAGGCGGCTTCATCGAGACGGCCATCGATCGTGACCTCGCCGGTCCGGAGAGCCGCGCGGGCTACCGGGCGCGGATCTGTCTGCGAGCGAGTGGTTTTTTGAGCCTCGAGCGGGGTCAGGCAACCGACGAACATCAACGAGAGGGCAGTGATGATTGCGGCAGGTGGTCGCGTGAACATTGGCTGACCTTGTGGCTACATGTAACGGTGGAGCGAACTGTCTGGTCCGCTCCACCGAGCTTGATCCTTAGACTGTGATAAGGAGGAAATGGTTGGATACGGCTAACGGGTAAGGGCGGGAAATTCACGTAAACTCTTTGTAAATTCTTCGCCCGGTCGCGGTCTTACCCACGTTGAGGAGACCAAGTGAAATTCGAGGTCGTGTGCGCCGCCATGTTTGTGGCCGCTGGGCAACTCACGTCGCAACCGAGCGCCTCGCGGTCGGTCGCCGCGGAGCCTGGCGAGACCCACTTGCGCAACATTCGCCAACTGACGAACGGCGGCGAAAACGCGGAAGCGTATTTCAGCCGCGACGGGAAGCGTCTCATTTTCCAGAGCACACGCGACGGCCGGACGTGCGATCAGCAGTACACGATGAACGTTGACGGCTCAGGAATTCGCCGTGTGTCGAATGGCCTCGGGAAGACGACCTGCGGATACTTCATGGATGGCGACCGCCGGATTTTTTACGCGTCGAGCGATGCCATCGAGAAGTCCTGTCCTCCCAAGCCTGACGCGTCCAAAGGGTACGTTTGGAGACTGGATCCGTTCGACATCTACACCGCGCGTTCGGACGGGACTGACCGTCGGCGTCTTACCCACTTCGGTGTTTACACTGCGGAAGGAGTGTTGTCGCCCGATGGAAAGAAGATCGTCTTCACTTCGCTCAAGGACGGCGACCTCGACATCTACATGATGAACGCCGATGGAACGCACGTGAAACGGCTCACTTACCAGCCTGGATACGATGGCGGCGCATGGTGGTCACCGAATGGCGAGAAGATCGTCTATCGGGCTTACCACCCGAACGACGAGAAAGAATTGGCGAGCTACAAGGAGCTTCTCGCGCAGAGGCTCGTTCGACCGAACAAGATGGACATATGGCTGATGAATGCCGATGGCAGCGATCAGCGCCAAATCACTCACCTTGGTGCGGCCAGCTTCGGTCCTTCGTGGACACCAGACGGGAAAAGAATCATCTTCTCCTCCAATCATCACACCGATCCAAAACTCGGCAACTTCGACCTGTTTCTGATCAATCCTGACGGTTCCGGTCTCGAGCAGCTGACGACGGCTCCCACGTTCGATGGTTTTCCAATGTTCAGTCCCGATGGCAGAAAACTCGTCTGGGCGTCGAATCGCCACGACGTGAACCCTCACGAGACCAATCTCTTCATAGCCGACTGGGTGAACTGACGTCGCTCGGCCTGCCACGCGTACGGCGTGGAACACCTTCGCTGGCTTTCGGTTAATACATCAATCAAGATGATCAAACGACTATCCCTTCTTGTGGTTTTGCTAGCGGCATTCGCCGCTATCCCGGCTGCGCGTTCACAGCAGCCCACGGGCAAGGATTCCGTTACAGCGAAGCAGCGCGGGCCGGCCGTCGACTCGGTCGAGCTGAGGGTATCGCCGGAACTACAGCAATCTCTCGAAGATCTGGCTGCTTCGGTCCAGGCCCTCGCGGCACGGATCGCTTCTGATCCCCAACTTCGAGCGAGCGCCATACGCGTGGCGTCCGGGCTTGTCTCGACGGCGCAACAGGTCGTGACCGAGCAGTCGGGCGCTATCGAGGGCGCGCTCAAGACTGCTGCCGACAAGATCGCTGCAGCGCAATCGGTGCATCCCCGGCCTCCCGCGAATCACCGCTAGCACGCGAGATCAGCGCGGCAGACCCCAGGCCGCGCGCTTATTTTAGAGCCGTGCCGCCGCCGGCTGATACAGACAAAACGATTCGCCTGTCGCTTGCGTGCGCGGTGGCTGCAACCCTCGCCGCGGTCGCAGCACACGCACTCGGTGTGCAGCAGCTGCTCCGCAGACCTGATCTGTCGCTCTACCTGCCTGCCGCGCTCGTCGGCGCGGCGCTTGGGCCTACTCGGCTAAGGCCGCTGATCTGGGTGCCCGCGACCATTCTCGCGGTTTTCTGTTTGGTGGTCGCCTATACTCCGGTCGTCACGACGCTGTCGCGTCCATTTGTTCGTCGAGATCCTTTGCCGGCGCGCGTGGACGCCGTCGCGGTGCTATCGAGAGGGCTCGCACCCGACGGCACGATGCGAAGCGAAACGCTCGACCGGCTGCTGACCGGATTGTCGCTGGTGAAGGCCGGCATCGCGCCGGTGCTGATGGTGTCGCGCGAGCGTCGAAGCTTCAACGGACGGCTCGTCTCCGATTCCGCGGATCTCGCGCGAGTGACCGACCTGGTTGAATCTCGAGCCCGAATCATTTTCGTGGACTCGGTGGTCACGACCCGGACTGAGGCGATCAGGATGGCAGCGATAGGTCGCGCCAATCACTTCTCGACGCTCGCCGTTGTGACTTCTCCAATGCATACGCGGAGAGCGTGTGCTACTTTCGAGGCGGTCGGGTTTCGCGTGAGTTGCGTTCCAGCTCTCGTGCGGGAATCGGGTCTCTACGCCGGAGCAAACGCGGAGGACCGGCTGCGCGCGTTCCGATCCTGGTTGTACGAATTGTTCGCTTCGTCGTCCTACAAATCGCGTGGCTGGATTCGCTGAAGAGGTCAACGCGAGCAACCGCGGGGAATCCGGAAATGACATCTCCTGTGCCTGTTTCCGCAGCTTCGTCTCGAGCCTATCCGCATCCGCTGGATTCCGCGCAAGGCATTTGGAAGGTGATCACCGCCTCCTCGGTCGGAACGATGATCGAATGGTACGACTTCTATATCTTCGGAAGCCTTGCGGCGATCATCTCAACGCAGTTTTTCCCGGGCGCCAATCCAACCGCAAGTTTTCTCAAGACTCTGGCAACGTTCGCCGTCGGATTTGCAGTTCGACCGTTCGGCGCACTGGTGTTCGGCCGGATCGGTGACATCACGGGCAGGAAGTTCGCTTTCCTCGCCACTTTGCTGATAATGGGCGGCTCGACCGCGGCGATTGGATTCCTGCCCGGATATGCGCGTATCGGGATCGCTGCGCCGATCATCCTCGTGATCCTGCGCCTGTTGCAGGGGCTTGCCCTCGGCGGCGAGTACGGAGGGGCAGCGGTATACGTCGCGGAACACGCTCCTGATGGCAGGCGCGGCTACTATACGAGCTTCATTCAAACCACGGCGACGCTCGGGCTTTTTGTCTCGCTCGCGGCGATTCTGATCGTTCGCTGGCTCGTTGGCGAAGACGCATTCAAGGCCTGGGGCTGGCGTGTCCCATTCATTGCATCGCTGCTCCTGGTCGGGATCTCGTACTACATAAGAATGCGCCTGCGCGAATCGCCGTTGTTCAGCATTCTAAAGGATACCGGGCGTACTTCGCGTGCACCGATCAAGGAGAGCTTCGGAAGCTGGCCGCGCTGGAAGATTTTTTTAACGGTCTTGTTCGGGGCCGCGGCCGGGCAGGCAGTGGTATGGTATACCGGCCAGTTCTACGCGCTTCTTTTTATACAGACCGTCCTCAAGGTGCCGCTCGTCACCTCTTACGTGTGTGTTGCGATCGCGCTGATTCTCGGCGCGCCACTCTTCGTTGTCTTTGGCGCGTTGTCGGACAGAATTGGGCGCAAGAAGATCATGATGGCCGGTAACCTCCTCGCTGCCATCCTCTATGTTCCGATCTACCACGCGATGAAGTTTTACTCGAGTCCGGTCAATGCGGTCGCGCTGACGTTGCTCGTATTCGTGCAGGTGGTATTCGTAACGATGGTCTACGGGCCGATCGCTGCATTTCTGGTCGAGGCCTTTCCGGCAAAAATCCGGTACACGTCGCTGTCGCTGCCATACCATTTCGGCAACGGCTGGTTTGGCGGCTTCCTTCCCATCATCGCAACCGGACTGGTGGCGCGAACCGGAAACATCTACGCGGGACTTGCATTCCCCATCATCGTTGCGCTACTGACCTTCGTTGTTGGCTCACTGCTGCTGCGCGATCGCCACGAGGAAAGCATCTGGAGCGAAGTACAGGGGGTTGGCAATCCAACGGTGACCGCGGCACTCGAGGCGTGACTCCGGTGGAGGCAAATTGATCCTGCCAATCGCTGTCATAGCCCTTGTCGGGTTCGCCCGGAGCGGGGACTCGACCCTGGACTTGATCAACTCTCGCATCCGCGCCGAGCCCGGTGCCGTGGTTGGACTGGCATACGTGGACCTCGGCTCAGGCGATACACTCTTTCTGAACCCGGATTCCAGCTTTCACGCAGCGAGCACCATGAAGGTGCCTGTGATGATCGAGCTATACCGACGGGCGGCTGCCGGTTCCTTTTCGATGGGGCAATCACTGCTCGTGGTCAATCAGTTCGCGTCGATCGTCGACGGTTCGGCTTACTCGCTCGATCCGGGCGATGACAGCGATTCGACCCTGTATCGGCGCGTCGGCGAGCGTGTCGCGATCGACACGCTGCTGCGACTGATGATCACTCGTTCGAGCAACCTGGCCACTGACATGCTCATCACGCTCGTCGGCGCCGAAAACGTAAATCGGACGATGCGCTCCCTCGGTGCAGAAAAAATCCAGGTATTGCGCGGCGTGGAGGACCAGAAAGCTTTCGACAAAGGACTCAACAACACGACCACCGCGCGCGACCTCGCAATAATTCTGCGCGCAATCGAGGAAGGGCGAACTGCTCCGTCCGATGCGACCTCGAAGATGCGCGATGTGCTCCTCGCGGACGAGTTCAACGAGAAAATCCCCGCGGGACTTCCCGCAGGCGTTCGCGTTGCACACAAGACCGGGGAAATCACCGGCCACAGTCACGACGCCGCAATCGTGTATCCGCCCGGAAGAAAGCCGTACATCCTCGTCGTCCTTGCGCGCGGAATCCAGGACGGCGCAAAAGCCAACAAACTCATCGCGGACATCTCCTCCATCGTTTACGCCCGGAACATCTCGCGAATGAATCTCACTAACTCGAGCACCGCCCAACCATGAAGGTCGCATTCATCGGGCTCGGCGACATCGGCCGGCCCATGGCCAGCCATCTCGCGCGGGATCCATTCGATCTGGTTGTTTGGAACCGCACTGCAGCCAGGACCCAGGAATTCGTCCGGGCCCATAAGGCAAAGGCGGCGGAAACCCCGGCTGAAGCGGTACGCGACGCCGAGGTCGTGATCACATGCCTTCCGTCGTCGGCGGAAGTCGAAGCGGTTGTTCACGGCGAGCACGGGATGCTCGACGCTTTCAGAAAAGGTGCGACGCTTATCGACTGCACGTCTGGCGATCCGCCAACCTCGCGCTCTATCGCCGCGGAGCTTGGTGGGCGCGGGGTCGAGTTCATCGATGCGCCAGTGAGTGGAGGTACTACCGCGGCAAACGCCGGCACACTGACCGTGATGTGGGGCGGAGAAGAATCAGTGTTCGAGAGAGTCCGTCCGGTAGTCGAGGCCTTCGGAAAGAAGATCGTCCACGCCGGACCGGTCGGAGCTGGTGATGCGTTAAAGGCAGTCAATAACGCACTGCTCGCCGTACACATTTTGTCGACCGCGGAGGGGCTTGCAGTACTGATCAAGGCCGGCGTAGATCCCGCGACGGCGCTGGAAGTCATCAACGCATCGAGCGGACGGTCGAACAGCTCCGAGAATCTCATTCCCCAGCGTGTATTAACTCGCGCTTTCCCGCGGACTTTTCGACTGGCACTTCTCGAAAAGGACATCGGCATCGCGGCAGTCCTCGCCGAGGATCTGGAAGTAAGCACGCCCATAATCTCACTAACCGCCGAGCGCTTTCACGCCGCGCGCGAAGAGCTTGGGGAGGAAGCA
The DNA here is from genome assembly GCA_050733435.1 of Gemmatimonadaceae bacterium. Taxonomy (GTDB): domain Bacteria; phylum Gemmatimonadota; class Gemmatimonadetes; order Gemmatimonadales; family Gemmatimonadaceae; genus UBA4720. Next base: position 35,283 of record JBOHTB010000125.1, read on the forward strand.
GATCACGTCGAAGCTGTGAAGATCGTCGAGAAAGAAAACAACCTGGAGATCAAGTAGCACCCGCTTTGTGCGAGGCGCTTCAATTAGTAGCTTCGTCGCGCCATATTTGTGCATCGATGACCACGAAAACCACGACGGTCCTCGACGCCCGGGCCGTCGAGCGCACCTTGAAGCGCATGTCGGTGGAGATCGTCGAGCTCAACCGGGGAACGGACAACCTGATCATCGTCGGAATTCAGCGTCGCGGAGTGCAGCTCGCCGACCGGCTGGTGCGCATGATCGAGGGCGGTGAAGGAGTCTCGGTTCCGCAGGGTTCGCTCGACATCACGCTTTATCGCGACGATCTCCAGACCGTGGGTCCGCGACCCGTCGTTGGCCCGACATATCTCCCGTGGGAGCTGGACGGAAAACACATCGTCATCGTCGACGATGTGCTGTACACGGGCCGGACCGTCCGCGCGGCGCTCGACGAGCTCGCAGATTTTGGCCGGCCTGACTCGATATCGCTCGCCGTGCTCATCGATCGCGGGGGACGAGAGCTTCCGATCCATGCCGACGTCGTGGGAAAGAAGATCGATGTGGGACCAGAAGAGCGCGTCGACGTGCTCGTCGCGGAGCTCGATGAGCGAACCGAGGTCGTGATCGTGCCCAAGTCGGCTGAGTGACGGGGACCCTCGGCAAAGATCTTCTCGGGCTGGAGTCGCTGACCGGCGACCAGATTCGACTCATTCTCGACACCGCGGAGCCTTTCAAGGAAATCAGCGAGCGAGCCATCAAGAAAGTCCCGGCTCTCCGGGGATCGACCATAGTCAATCTCTTCTTCGAGAATTCGACGCGGACCCGTATTTCGTTCGAGTTCGCCGAGAAAAGACTTTCGGCTGATACCGTCAACGTGTCAGCGGCTGGATCCAGCGTCTCGAAGGGCGAGACGCTCGTCGATACGGCAAGAAATCTGGAGGCGATGCGAATTGACATGGTCGTGATTCGCCATTCGGCATCCGGCGCGGCGCAGTTCCTGGCCGAGCGTATTCAGTCGAACGTAATCAACGCCGGCGACGGAACGCACGAGCATCCGACGCAGGGGCTCCTGGACATCCTCACTCTTCGTGATCGGTTCGGGGATCTCAAAGGCAGGCGTGTGTGCATCTGCGGTGACATTCTTCATTCACGCGTCGCACGGTCCAACATCTGGGGACTCACGAAGCTCGGGGCAGAGGTCGCAGTCTGCGGGCCGAGATCCCTCTTGCCCAACGCCATCGACGAATTCGGGGTGCGGATCTTCGATCGAATCGAGGAAGCGATTGAATGGGCAGAGGCGCTTAACGTCCTGCGGCTCCAGTTCGAACGGATGACGGCGGGATACATACCGTCCGCGCGCGAATACAACCGGGTGTTCGGAATTTCGCGAGAGAGATTGGATCGGGCGAAGCGCGACATCCTGGTCATGCACCCCGGTCCGATGAACCGGGGAGTCGAGATCGACTCGGACGTCGCGGACGGACCACACAGCGTCATCCTCGATCAGGTGACGAACGGCGTCGCGGTGCGAATGGCGGTGTTGTACCTGTTGGCGGGTGGCAAGCCCGAGCTTGCTGAAGCAGCCAAGGGCGGAAGTGGGCGGGCTCGCGATTCCGGAGAGCGCGAATGAAGCCCATCGTGCTTCGCGGAGGAACCATCGTCGATCCGTCGCAAGGCGTGAACGAGATTGGGGATCTGCTGTTGATGGGCGGCGAAGTCAGAGACCGGGGACGAGGTATCGGCGTACCCGACGGGGCCGAAGTCATCGAATGCGGCGGGCTCATAGTTTCTCCGGGGTTCATTGATGTGCATTGCCATTTGCGCGAGCCCGGCCGGGAGGATGTCGAAACGGTGGCAACGGGTGCTCGGGCTGCTGCGGCCGGGGGATTCACTGCCGTGTGCGCGATGCCGAACACCGATCCAGTCACCGATAATCAGGCCGCGGTGGGATTCATCGTGAGGCAGGCACAGCGCGCGGAGGCCGCGCGAGTTTTTCCGATCGGAGCGATCTCGGTTGGTCAACAGGGGAAAGTTCTGGCGGAATTCGGCGAGATGGTTGGCGCGGGCGCCGTCGCAGTCAGCGATGACGGAAAACCGGTGGCCAGCGCGCAGCTGATGCGGACAGCTCTCGAGTACGCGCGCACGTTCAGGATTCCCGTAATCGACCACTGCGAGGAGCCGACATTGTCTGCTGGCGGGGCGATGAACGAGGGGATTGTCAGCGCGCAACTTGGCTTAAAAGGAGTTCCGGCCGAAGCGGAAGAGATCATGGTGATCCGGGACATCCTCCTGGCGAGGCTAACAGGCGGACACGTGCACCTCGCGCACATGAGCACCAGGGGATCCGTCGAGTTGATTCGCTGGGGAAAGGAGCGAGGAATCAACGTGACAGCTGAAGCTTGCCCGCATCATCTGTCGCTTACCGAGGAAAGCGTGCGTGGCTACGACACCAATGCCAAGATGAACCCGCCGCTCCGAACCGCGCGCGACGTCGAAGCGCTGCGAGAGGCGGTGAAAGACGGAACGATAGATCTCATCGCGACCGACCACGCCCCGCATCACTATGACGAGAAGGAGCGCGAGTTCGCCGACGCCCCGAACGGAATCGTCGGATTGGAAACCGCTCTCGCGGTCGTGGTCACCAACCTGGTCGAGAAGGGTGATTTGGATTTCCCCACCCTCGTCGACAGGATGTCCTGCACGCCAGCGCGCATCTTCGGCCTGGCCGGTGGCTCGCTCCGATCTGGGTCCGCGGCAGACGTAACGGTCTTCGATCCGCGCGTCCGATGGAAGGTCGACGCATCGCGATTTCTTTCCAAGGGACGCAACACGCCCTACAACGGAATGACCCTCGTGGGACGGGCGGCTTGTACTATTGTGGCTGGCTCGGTCGTCTATCGATGGGTCGCTTCCGCCCGCGGGCGGGAAGAAATGAATCGAGTCAGGGAATGAGGTACGATGGCTGAGAGAGAGCCAGTCTCACTGGACGCGCTCAATGGATTGCTGAGAGAGCGCCAGCGGTACGAGGAATGGCTTGCCGCGCTCGAAGCAAAGCGAGCGAGCACGTCCGATTCCGTATATCAGCGAGTCCGGTCGGACTATCAGACGCGTCTGCGCGAAGTGTCGGGCAAGCTCGCCGAAAGAGCGGGTGAGCTGCGCGAAAACATCGACCTTCTCAGCGCGCGGCTCGAGGAGATTTCGCAGCAGGAGACGCAGCAGCGCGAGGCGCGTCAGGAAGCCGAATTGCGCGCGGCCGTCGGCGAATACACCGACAAGCAGTGGAAGGAGATTGGCGGCGCGTGGGACAAGGAGCTCGGACGGCTGGCGAAGGAGAAGAGCGCGGTCGATGGTCAGCTCAACGAGCTGAACCGAATATTCACATTGAGTGTGAAGGAACGTCAGCTCGAGTCCTCTGAGTTCCCGCGACAGCCTTCTGGCGATGGCTCGAGGCCGCCCATTTCGCCCGTGGTTCCGCGCCCGGCGATTCCGGAGCCACCGACACTCAATCCGCCCTCACGCCTCGATCCGGCTGCTTCCGCCCGCCCGCAATCGCCGCAACCCGCCAGCAATCCCGCACGGAACCCGTTCGATAATTTTCCGGTATTGAGACCTGGTCCCGCCACGAGCACTCCGCCCTCAACCACTGCGGTTGCGACGCCGCCGTCAGTGCCAAAGAGCGGCGGTCACGATCCACGGTCGGAGCAACATAAGACGCTCAAATGTCCGGAGTGCGGTGCCGCGAACTATCCGACCGAGTGGTACTGCGAGAGATGCGGCGGCGAGCTCGCGACTATGTAGTGCCGCTTGCGGCACCAAAAAAAAAAGAGGCGCCTTTCGGCGCCTTTTCATTTCGTGCATGCGATGCTCAGCGCGCGGCCTTTGCGAGACGGCTCTTGTGGCGCGCGGCAGCGTTCTTGTGGATCAGACCTTTTCGCGACGCACGATCGAGAAGCTTTACTGCCGCCAATCTCTCCTCCGCATTTCCGCCAGCCGACGCGCGCTTGAGCGCGGTACGGAGAGCGGACCGCTGCGCACGATTTCGGATCGCGGCGGCGCGTGATTTCCGCATGTTCTTTTTCGCTGAGGCAATATTGGGCACTAACTGATCTCCAGGTTTTTTTATCGTGATGCGAGCCTTGAAATGTGGGTATCGAGCGCATCTATGTCAAGCTGCCGCACCGCGTTAGAGCGCGCTCGCTGAGAGACGGATTTGAAGAGCGGAGGGGAAACTTTTCCGTGACCAAAGCCTGCCAGTGCAGCGGATGAACTGCTAACTTCTACGCGCGGAATAAAAAAACTCCAACCCCGGAAGAGATTGGACAAGTTTCAGAATTTTATCCTCATCGCGCCGGTTCTTCTGTTCTCAATGGTGGCGCACGAGTACGCGCACGGATACGCGGCGCTCAAGCAGGGAGATTCGACTGCCTACTCTCTCGGCCGACTCACCTGGAACCCGATTCCGCACATCGATCTGTTCATGACGATATTGTTGCCGCTGCTGACCTATTTCACGACAGGTATTGCGTTCGGCGGCGCCAAGCCCGTACCAGTTATTCCCCGCAACTACCGCAATTTCAAGCGGGGCGACATCATCGTTTCCCTCGCCGGCGTCGCGACGAATTTTGTCATCGCGATTTGTTGCGTGCCTCTCGTCATCGCGCTGGGCGCCCTTGGTCGCGCGGTTCCGGCACTCACTGAGAGCTGTGCGCTTCTTCAGACGATGCTGTTGTACGGAGTGCTGATAAACCTGGCACTTGCGGCATTCAATCTCATTCCAATCCCGCCGCTCGATGGATCGCACGTCTTCAAGTACATACTGCCGCCAGCGTGGGCGCTCAATTATCAGCGGCTGGGTGCCCAGGGCTTGCTGATTCTTTTTATTCTCATCGCGTTTGGGGCGCCGGTCCTCAACATCTGGTTCAAGCCAGTGCTCCTGCTCGATAGACTCGCGACGCGCGCAGTTTTCCCCTACATCCTTCCCAGCCAATGGACGATGTAGCGAGCGCAGCGAGGGAGTCGACGCCGAGCTCGGGTGCGTCTGAGGTTTTTCTCGTCGAGCTCGCTGAGTTCTCGGGGCCGCTCGATCTGCTGCTCTCGCTCATTCGCGACGAGCAGATCGACATCTACAACATTCCGATTGCACGCATCGCGGAGCAATTTCTTGCGCGCATCTCTTCGCTCAAGCTCGATGAAGCGGCCGACTATCTCGAGATGGCGGCTCGGCTCGTGCGCATCAAGGCGCAAATGCTTCTGCCTCGCCGTGAGGGCGAAGACGTCTGGGACGATCCGCGCGCCGAACTGGTGAGACGATTGCTCGAGTATCAGCAGGTGCGCGAAGTGGTGGAGGTGCTGGAACGCCGGAGCGAGGAGAGACGCGGGCGGTTCGCGCGAGCATTCACTCAGGAGATCGTCCAGGTTCCGGTCGCCGGACCGCTCACGATATCGCTGCCCGAGTTGCTGTCGGCTGTGGATCGCGTGCTGCGACTTGCGCGCAAGCCCCACATCCACGACGTGGTGCCGCGCGCACTCGACGTGGACGGGGCCATCGGCATCGTCCGCGCGTTGCTCGCGATTCGTGCGAACGCTCACTGGAAAGATGTGGTTCCGAAGAAGGCGGAGCCGTGGGAGGTATTGTCGCTGTTGCTCGCGCTGCTCGAGCTCGCCAGGCGTGGCGAGCTCCGACTTGCCCAGCCGCGGCCGTTCGCGGCGTTCGAGATAACACGTGACTCCTCTAGCGAAGCTGCTTGAGGCCGCGCTCTTCGCGAGCGCGGTTCCGGTTCCGGTCGAAGCGCTGCGTTTGATGGCCGCGCATGCTGACGACGGCGAGTCGACGCTCGAATCAGCATTGTCGGAGCTAAGGGACCACTACGACACCGATGGACACGGCGTCGAGCTCATAGAGGTCGCAGGGGGTTGGCAGATCCTTACGCGTCCAGAATACACCGAGGCCATCGAGCGCGCACAGCTGGCCGCTCGTCCGCAACGACTTTCCGCCGCGGCCCTCGAGACGCTCGCCATAATCGCGTATCGCCAGCCGATTGGGCGGGCAGAGATCGAAGAGATCCGAGGGGTGGGTGCTGGCGCCATTCTCAAATCCCTCAACGAGCGCGGGTTGATCGACATCGTCGGGCGCGGCGAAGGATTGGGACGTCCGTTGCTTTATGGGACAACTCCCACATTCCTCGAGCAGTTCGCGCTACGCCACCTCGAGGAGCTTCCGCGCGCTGACGAGCTCGCGATCGCGCTCCGGGCTCCGCGCCATGCCGCGCCTCAATCAGTCGCTACCAGTCGAGAGAACGGCGAGGCCCCGTCTCGGGCTGACTGATGCCCGAATCGATGAGAATCCAGCGCGCGCTGGCTCGCGCGGGAATAGCCTCGCGTCGCGGGGCAGAGGAGCTGGTTGCGGCCGGGCGGGTCCGCATCAACGGAGCGATCGCCCAAACCGGCCAGAGCGTCGATCCAGCGGCCGATGACATAACCGTCGATGGAAAGAAAGTCCGCGCTGCCCTCGCCCCGACTTGGATCGTGCTCAATAAACCGACGGGCGTTCTAACCACCCGAGCGGATCCTGCGGGGCGCCGGACCGTGTTCGATCTGGTGGAGGATGTGCCCGGGCTAACGTACGTCGGCCGGCTCGATTACATGACCGAGGGCGTGCTCCTTCTGACCAACGACGGAGACGCGGCGCACAAATTGACTCATCCCAGCAACGAGGTCGAGCGCACTTACGTCGCTACAGTGCGCGGGGATGGCGCGGAGGCGGCACGTGCAGCGGTGAGAGGGGTAGAGCTGGACGATGGCGTCGTCGTCCCGCGGGAAGTGGTGGCGCGGCGCATCGCACGCGGATTGTGGGAGCTCGAGCTCACGATCGCGGAAGGAAGGACGAGAGAAATCAGAAGGGTGTGTGAGGCGCTCGGTCTCACGATCGAGCGGCTGGTGCGCACGAAATTTGGTCCGGTGAAACTTGGAACGTTGGAGTCAGGAAGGACGCGGACGCTTACTCCGCGAGAAAAAGAAATCATCTCGGCGCTGGCCAGTGGCGGCGGCGGAGGCAAGACAATCAAGCCAGGAGCAAGACGTGACCGGAAACGCCGTTATAGCCGCTGACGCATCGATAGTTCAGGAGGTTGTCGAGCAGGTCGGTCGCCGCATCGTCGGCCAGGAATACATGGTCGAGCGACTTCTGATAAGTCTGTTGACCGGCGGTCACGTGCTGCTCGAAGGAGTTCCGGGACTCGCCAAGACTCTGACTGTCCGAACGCTGGCGGAGGCAATCAATACCAGTTTCAGCCGGATCCAGTTTACGCCTGATCTCCTGCCCGCAGACGTCGTCGGAACGCAGATCTACGACCAGTCGAACGGCAGGTTCTCTGTGAAGAAGGGGCCCATCTTCGCCAACATCATCCTGGCCGACGAAATCAATCGCGCGCCCGCCAAGGTGCAGGCCGCGTTGCTCGAGGCGATGCAGGAAAAGCAAGTCACGATTGGCGGAACGACGCACGTGCTCGAAGAGCCGTTCCTCGTACTCGCTACGCAGAATCCGATAGAGCAGGAAGGCACCTATCCGCTTCCCGAAGCCCAGGTCGACCGTTTCATGCTGAAGCTGCACATCGGTTATCCATCGCGCGAAGAGGAAAAGGAGATCCTGCGTCGAATGGCGAGCGGCGATCCCATCCCTGTGAGCCGAGTTGCGACGCCGGCTCAGATACTCGCCACTCGGCGGCACATCGCAGAGCTCTACATGGATGATCGGATCGTCGACTACATCGTCGAGATCGTACACGCCACCCGAAATCCGGAGCAAGCGGGGCTGGCGGAGCTGGAACCGCTCATCGAATTCGGCGCCAGTCCGCGCGCCACACTCTCCCTCGCTCAGGCATCGCGCGCGCACGCGTTTCTCCGGGGGCGGGCATTCGTTACTCCCGACGATGTCAAAGCGATCGCTCCGGACGTTCTTCGTCACCGCGTGTTGCGGACGTATGAAGCCGAGGCAGAGGAAGTGACGAGCGATGAGATCGTGAGCCGAGTGCTCGAGTCTATTCCAGCTCCATGATGGCGTTGTTCGGAATTGGAAGGCGGCGGAAGCCGCCGGCGCCGCGCACTCCGGAAAAGCCGATGGGAGTACCACCGGAGATCCTGCGGCAGGTAAAGCTCATAGAGCTTCGCACGCGAGGCCTGGTGAACTCGGTCTTCACAGGGGAATACCGGTCCGTGTTCAAAGGGCAGGGCATGGAGTTCTCGGAAGTGAGGGAGTACCAGCCGGGGGACGAGGTGCGTTCGATCGACTGGAACGTGACCGCCAGGATGCGCCGTCCGTTCGTCAAGCGCTACATCGAGGAGCGCGAGCTAACGGTGATGCTTGTCGTCGATCTTTCTGGCTCGGAACGATTCGGAACGGTGAAGCGTTTCAAGAGCGAGCTCGCGAGCGAGCTCGCCGCGGTGCTCGCAATGTCGGCAATCCGAAACAACGATCGCGTCGGAGTGTTGCTGTTCACGGACCGCGTCGAGCACGTGATTCCGCCACGAAAGGGAAGGAGGCACGTACTTCGAATTATTCGCGATCTGCTCGCGTTCGAGCCAGTCGGCCGCGGTACCGACATGGTGACGGCGATCGACTACGTCGCGAGAATGCTGAATGAGCACGCGATCGTGTTCATTGTGTCCGATTTCCTCGAAGCCGACATCGATCACCCGCTCAAGCTTCTCGCGCAGCGTCACGATGTCGTGGCGGTCACGGTCGAAGACCCGAGCGAGCGTCAGCTTCCGGACATCGGGATCGCCCGCCTCATCGATCCGGAAACCGGTGAGACCTTCGAGGTGGACACGAGCCATCCCGAGGTGCGCGACTCGTACTCGAAGCGTGTTGCCGCTGAGCGCGAGACGCGAAAGCATCTTCTGCGGCGTCTCGCAATCGATGAAGTCGCGGTGCGCACCGAGGGCGGCGTGGTCGAGCCGCTTCTCAGGTTTTTCCGCGCGCGCGAGACGCGAGCCCGGCGGCGCTGATGCTTACTGCGTTGGGAATATTCCTTCTCCACGCAGTGACTGCGCCGAACGCGCCGTCTAGCGTAGCTCATTCGCAGAGAGCGACTACCGCGCCACCGGCAGGGACGCTGCAGGTTCAAATGGGATACAGGGTGACGCCCGACACCGTAATCATCGGGCAACCGTTCAACCTGTTCGTCAAGGTTCTCGCGCCGAAAGGGGTTCGGTTCGAATTCGCCGCTGGTCCCGATACGACGATGCAGAATGGCGTGCGACCCATCGAGCTCCGGGGCGAGAAGCTCGTGTCGATGCTCGGAGACACTGCAGTCGCCCTCTACCATTTGGTCGCGTGGGACGTCGGTGTGCAGCCGCTCCGAATTCCCGATGTCCGCGTTACCTACGGATCAGAGGAACGACGTCCGGTGTTGAGCGGTGCATCTGTGTTCGTCAAATCGGTTCTTCCCGCCGACACCGCGCTTAGAGTTCCCAAGCCACCGAGACCTCTCATCGTTCTCGCAGTCTTCGACTGGTGGCCGTGGATCGCGCTCCTCGCGGCGATCATTCTCGCGATTCTTCTATGGTGGGCGTGGCGAAAGTACAGGAACAGACCCAAAGCCCCAGTGGACCCGTACGTTCGCGCGCAACGGGAATTCGATCGTATTCAAGGGCTTGGTTTGATCGAGGGCGGCCGCGGCGCCCTATTCCTCGCGCTGATGGTCGACGTCGCTCGCGAATACGTGGCCGCGCGGGTGCCGGGCGTGCGACGGTCCGATACGACATCGGAGCTTCTGCTCGCGATGCAGCCGCGAGACGGCGTGGAGGCGGAGCTTCCGTCACTGCTCGAGCGCGCGGATCTCATCAAGTTCGCCCGCGTTGACGCCGGTGAGAACGACGCCCGCGACGCCGGATCGACCGCACGCGCGATAGTCGATCACATCGAAGCCCGGCTCAATCCCGATTCCGAGCCGGCTAAAAAAGCAGCCGCGGCGAAGGAACGCGCAGCGTGAACGTCCTCGGTCTTTTCGAGCTTTACTCTCCAGAAGCCCTCTGGCTACTGGTTTTGTTGCCCTTGTGGTGGCTTTGGCGGCGGCGCCGAAGGAAGGATGCGATCGTCTTCTCGCGGACCGCCGTGTTGGCCACCGGTCCCAGCACGGGCAGCTGGATTCCAAAGGCAATTTTTTTTCTCCGCAACGTCACCCTCGCTGCGCTCGTGCTGGCGCTGGCACGTCCACGGTCTGGCGCGCACATCGAGACGCAGACGAGTGAAGGCATCAACATCATTCTTGCGATCGACTTGTCGAGCTCGATGCTCGCGCTCGATTTTCGTCCGGCGAACAGGATCGAGGTCGCGAAGCAAAAGGTGAAGCAGTTCATTTCGCGCCGCACATCGGACAGAATCGGTGTCGTTGCATTCGCCGGCGAAGCGCTCACCCAGGTGCCTCTCACGACCGATTATCCAGTCGTGATGCAGGCCGTGTCGAATCTTCAGGCTGGCCAGCTCGAGGACGGGACTGCAATTGGAACTGCGATAGCGACGGCGGCAAACAGGTTGCGAGATGCGCCCGGAAAATCTCGAGTGCTCATCCTCCTCACCGATGGCGTAAATAATCGCGGCACAGTCGATCCGCTGACTGCGGCGAAGGCAGCCGCTGCGTACGGAATCAAGATCTACGGCATCGGAGTCGGCAGCGCGGGGATGGCGCCCGTTCCTGTCGGCAGAAACGCTGCTGGTGGTCTCATCTACCAATACCAGCCAGTCGAGATCGACGAACAACTGTTGAGCAACATCGCGCGCATGACCGGCGGCAGATATTTCCGTGCGCGCGACGCGGCCGCGCTTCAGAACATCTATAGCGTGATCGATCAACTGGAGCGCGCGCCCGTTCACTCGAGCACGGTCGTGCGATATACCGAGCTATATCGATGGCCGCTTCTGGTCGGGCTGCTCTCGCTCGTCGGAGAGCTGGCGCTCGTTGCGTGGAAGGCGCCGATTCCGTGAGCGACTTCCTCAGGTATGTGCAATGGCCATGGGCGCTGCCGCTCGCCGTGATTCTGCCGATAGCGACGGCTCTGCTCGTCAGGTGGGGGGTGCGCGCGCGAGTCGCTCGCCTCGCGCGGCTCGGAACGCCGGCGATGATCGCCCGTCTCGCACCGTCGATCGCGCCGGGCAGAACGTGGAGCCGCGTGGCTCGCGCGACGCTTGCGGCGCTACTCCTCGGAGTGGCGTTCGCCGGGCCGCGCTGGGGTCTCGAGCAAAACGTCGTCAAGCAGCAGGGCGTCGATGTAGTGCTCGCACTCGACGCCTCGCTATCCATGCTTGCCACCGACGAGAAGCCGAGCCGACTGCTCGCGATGAAGCAGGAGATCAACAGGCTTCGCGATCTCTCACCGGGCGACCGGTTCGCACTCCTCGCGTTCGCGGGACGAAGCTACATCCTCACACCGCTCACGATCGACAACAGCGCGCTCGACCTCTTTCTACAGAACCTCGATCCATCAATCGTGGGGCAGGGAGGTAGCTCGCTCTCGAGCGCTCTCCGGCAGGCGACGAATCTGCTTTCGCTCAGCAAATCCCCGGGCGACCGCGCCATCGTGCTCATGAGCGACGGAGAGGGATTCGACAACCCGGATGACGTGCTGGCCGAGGCGAAGCGCGCGCATGACCTCGGGATAGCCGTCTTTACGGTCGGATTCGGAACGACCCACGGATCGACGATTCCGATTGTCGAGAACCGCGTGGTCACCCAGAAGCGCGATGAGAACGGAAACATCGTCATCACCAAGTACGATCCACAGCTGCTGAAACAGATCGCGGACGAAGCGAAAGGTGTTTTCGTCGACGCCGCAACTCCGGACAAGGCCGGCAAGATACGTCAGGCGTTGAACACGCTGCACGCGAATCCCCGCTCTGTGGTTTCGGGGGAGAACCTGGGAACGCAGTTCCAGTGGTTCGTCCTCGCTGCGCTCATACTCCTCGCCGCCGATACGTTTTCTCAAACTCGCCGCCGTCGTGCGAGAGCAGTTGCCGCGGCGGCGACGACTGCCACAATGCTTCTTCTTACAGCTTCGTGTCGTCGCGGTCCGGAACGGGACGCGCCCGCCATCGCGCTCTACAACGCCGGGACGAACCTCCTTAACCGGGATTCTCTCAAGCCGGCGGTTTCTCCGCTCACACATGCCGCCGATTCAAAGGACGAGGAAGTGCGCCACCACGCGAGGTTTAACCTTGGCCTCGACTATCTGGATCAGGGCAGGCGCAGCAAGGATTCCGCCGATGTGCCACTCGACAGCGCCCTCTATCGCTACAAGCAGATCCTCGAGGTCGCCGTCGCCGACTCTGACGCTCGCTGGAATTACGAGCTCGCGCTTCGTCAGAAAAAAGCTGGTGGCGGAGGAGGAGGCGGTGGCGGAGGGGGCGGTGGTGGCGGAGGACAGAACAAGAACCCATCTCCCTCGCCTGCACAAAGTCCCAACCAGGCTCCGGCGCCGAGGCCAGTGCCGGGAATGACGCCGCAACAGGCCGAAGCTGTTCTCAACGCAGCTGAAGATCAGGAAACCGACGTCGAGGGGAAACGACAGAAGAAAAACGTTCCCACTCCGCCGAGGGGCAAGGATTGGTAACTTCGGTGGCACAATGCCGTTGATTTCGATTCTCCCCAGTGCCGTAGCTGACCAGATCGCAGCCGGCGAAGTCGTAGAGCGCCCGTCGTCCGTGTTGAAGGAGCTGGTGGAGAACGCAATCGACGCCGGAGCATCGACGATCGAGATTGCGCTGGAAGATGGCGGCAGACGTCTCGTGCGCGTCAGCGACGACGGTCATGGCATCTCGGCGAAAGACGTTCCGATGGCGCTCGCGAGACACGGCACATCCAAGATTCGTAAAGCCGCCGACCTCGTTGGGGTGTCCACGTTCGGGTTTCGCGGAGAGGCGTTACCCGCGATTGCGTCCGTGTCGCACTTCGAGATCCAGACTGCCGAAGCGGACGGAGAGGGCACGTCGGTCAAGGTTCTCGGGGGCCAGATCGGGAACGCGGAGAAAATCGCTCGACGGCGCGGCACGACGGTATTGGTGGCGCAGCTGTTTTTCAACGTCCCGGCGCGACTCAAATTTCTTCGCAGCTCGAGATCGGAATGGAGAAGCGCAGTCGAATCACTAACGGCGCTTGCTCTTACCCGGCCCGCGATTCGCATCAATGTCGCTCACGATGGGAAGAGCGCGCTTACCCTGCCGCCTGTTACGAGCATAAGATCTCGGCTCGGTGCAATCTGGGGCGGGAGATACGCTGAAGATCTGCTCGATGTCGATGACGTCGCGGGCCCGATTCACACGAGCGGCCTGGTTCAGCGGCCCGCCGATGTGGGAACGTCAACACGTCGCGTGTTCTTCTCGATAAATGGACGCGCAGTGCGCGATGCCGGAATAGGCCGCGCCGTTGAGGCAGCGTACCGTTCGACCATCATTGCCGGCGTGCGACCATCTTTCTTTCTGAATGTCACAGTGCCCGCTGATTCAGTTGACGTGAACGTTCACCCGGCCAAGGCGGAAGTGCGCTTTCGAGATCGCTGGACGGTCGAGCGCGCTGTCGAGACGGCTGTACGGCGTGCGCTCGGAAACTTCGACAGCGCGGCGTCTCTCGGATTTCGTGGCTCCAACTTTGGATTTCGTTTGCCCGAGCCCACCGTCAATCCGGGCGCGGAGATCCTCAGGCCTCGCGCAGATCTCGACGCTCCTCTATTCGAGCCGACGGCGCCCGACTACGCGAGTGCGGGAAGCAGCTACGCCGACCAGGGAGCGGTCGAGGTCGCCGCTCCCGCGTCGCCGATACCGCCGCTCATGCAGTTTCGCCACACCTATATCGCGTTCGAGCACGACGACGGCCTTGTCCTCATCGACCAGCATTCGGCGCACGAGCGCGTGCTGTACGAGCAGTTCGTGCACGCTCTGGAAAGCGGTGCTGCTCCGGCGCAGCGACTTCTTCTACCGCTAACGCTTCACCTTGGGCCGGCTGAAGCCGAGGCCTTCGATGCCAACCGCGAGTATCTCGAGCGACTGGGATTCGAGGTTGAAGGATTCGGCGGACACACGCTCATCGTCAACACGGTCCCGATGCCACACCCGCGATTCGACGCCGAGCGTTGCTTGCGGGAGACGCTCGACGCTTTGACGGGCGACAGAGTAGCGGGAACGGCTGCGAAGCACGAACGCCTCGCCGCAACTGTTGCATGCAAGGCGGCGATCAAGGCGGGAGAGGTGCTTTCTCAGGGCGAGATGCGCGCGCTCTTTGCCGCTCTGCGTGATACCACGCTACCGGCTCACGATGTCCACGGACGATCGACAATCGTCCAGCTCACCTGGGATGAAGTAGAGCGGCGATTTGGGCGGCGCTAGCCTGAGGATTATTTGCGGCCCCACCGCCGCCGGAAAATCGTGTGTGGCGCTCGAGCTCGCCGAATGGTACGACGCGGCGATAGTGAGCGCCGACTCTCGGCAGGTCTACTGCTATTTCGACATCGGGACGGCCAAGCCATCGCGAGAGGAATGCGCGCGCGTCACGCACTACGGCGTCGACGTGATCGAACCTTTCGACGGCTATTCAGCTGCTCGCTGGGCGAGCGATGCGGAAGAATGGATCGAGTGCGCGCGCGAGATCGACAAGACGCCTGTCGTCGTAGGCGGGACGGGCCTCTACATAAACGCGCTCATGACGCCGCTCTTCGACTCTCCCGAGCTCGATCCAGAACAACGGCGAGAACTGGCGAGCAAGCTCGAGATGAAATCTCTGAGCGAGCTGCGTCTCATGTGCGAAGAGCTGGATCCGCTACGCGCGCACCTTGGACGGACCCAGCTGGTCAGAGCAATCGAAACTGTGTTACTGGCTGGCGTGCGCATCAGCGATCTGCACGCCGAGCAGTTGGGCGGTACCGCGGTAGACTCAGGGTTTGAGGCGCAATATCTCATCGTCGATCCGGGCGCATCGCTTCAGGCGCGAATCGAGTCGCGGATCGACGACATGATTTCTGCTGGGTGGGCTGACGAAGTGCGGCATCTGGTCGAAAGGGTCCCGCCTGAGTCGCCGGCATGGAAAGCCAGTGGCTACAGGACGATGCGCGACCACATAGAAGGGAAAGCGGATTTGTCATCGGCCCGCGAGCGAATCATTATTGAGACTCGGCAGTATGCAAAACGCCAGCGTACCTGGTTCAGGCATCAGTTGCCCGAGACTGCTGTGACGCTGCTGAATCCGGATGATCCCCGCGCGGGCGCGATTGCGCGTGAGTGGTGGGAGAACGCTGAGTGAAGATTGGAATCACCTGCTATCCGACGTACGGCGGGTCGGGCGCTGTCGCGACGGAGCTCGGCATCGCGCTGGCAGACCGTGGGCACGAAGTTCACTTCATCACCTACCGGCAGCCATTTCGACTGCCGGCCTTTCTCCCTCGGATTTTTTTCCACGAAGTCGACGTTGGCAGCTATCCGCTTTTCGAGTTTCCGCCATACGACCTCGCTCTCGCCGTGCGCATGCACGAAGTCGTCAGAACTCATGGGCTGGGGCTGCTGCATTGTCATTACGCGATTCCTCACGCGACCAGTGCCTGGATCGCGCGCGAGATGCTTCGCGAATCGGGCGAAGATGTACACGTCATCACGACGCTTCACGGCACCGACATCACGATCGTCGGCCAGGATCCTTCGTTCTTTCCGATCACAAAATTCTCCATCGAGAAATCAGATCGCATAACCGCGGTGTCGGACTATCTCCGGGACGAGACGTGCCGGGCTTTTGGGTGTGCGGGACTCGAGATCGACGTGATTCACAACTTCATAGATCCGGACGTCTACAACCGCGAGAAATACCCGCCACTGCTGAAGAGTCAGTTCGGCCGCTCCAGGCCCATTCTCATGCACGTCTCCAACTTCCGAGCGGTGAAGCGCGTTCGCGATGTGGTTCGCATCTACGCCGAAGTGAACCGCGAAATGCCAAGCGTGCTCGTGATGATCGGTGACGGCCCCGACAGACCGGCCGCGGAAGAAGAAGCTCGGATGTTGGGTGTCGAAGAATCGGTGTCATTTCTGGGCAAGCTCGATGCGATCGCCCCACTCCTCGCAGCGGCGGATTTATTTCTGCTCCCCACGCAGAGCGAGTCCTTCGGCTTGAGCGCGCTCGAGGCGCTTGCCTCCGGCGTTCCTGTCGTTGGCTCGAACGCGGGCGGTCTTCCGGAGGTCGTGCGGGATGGCGAGACGGGAGTGCTGTGCGCGGTTGGCGATGTACCGGGAATGGCGGCCGCCTCGCTCGCAATCCTGGCTGACAAGAACCGGTGGACTGAAATGAGTCGGCTCGCGAGCGCGGACGCGCGCGCGCGTTTTTCGCGCGATGAGATCGTGACGCAGTACGAGTCGCTGTACAGCAAACCACTCCAAACCCGCACACAATGACTCCTCTCCAGGCGATCGCCCTCGGCCTCATCCAGGGTCTGTCCGAGTTCCTTCCTATAAGCAGCTCCGCTCACCTCACGCTGGCGCCGTGGTTGTTGGGCTGGGAGGATCCAGGACTGCCATTTGACGTCGCGCTCCATTTTGGGACACTGCTCGCGGTGCTTTGGTATTTTCGGATGGAGTGGCTAGCGCTCATTCGGGCCGCATGGGGCATCGTCACGACTGGCCGCGTCGAGACCCCGGAAAAACGGCGCGTCGTCTACCTGATACTTGCGACCATTCCCGGCGCGATCGGTGGCCTCCTTTTGCAATCGCGAGCCGAATCCGCCTTCAGGAGCCCGGAGCTGATCGCGATCGCGCTCATCGTGATGGGATTCGTCCTATGGATCGTGGACAAGTACGTCGATCAGCGCCGTGTACTTGGCGAGATGCGGTGGGTCGACGCGCTCCTGATCGGACTCGCTCAGGTGATCGCGCTGATCCCCGGAGTGTCGCGCTCGGGGTCGACGATCACGACGGGGCGAGGCCTGCGTTTCGATCGAGAGGCGGCTGCTGAATTCAGTTTTCTCATGAGCATGCCGATAATCGCCGCCGCGGTGGTACTCGAAGGGCCGAAGGCGCTGCACCAGAGTGGATTGACGAACGAGCTCATGTCGGGAGTGGTCGCATCGGCGATTAGTGGATGGCTCGCGATCTCCATTCTCATGAGATACGTAAGCCGACACAGCTACGGGATCTTCGCGTTCTATCGGATAATAGTTGGGATAGCAGTGCTGGCGGTGGTATACGCCCGCGGGTGACGTCTTCCGATTCGACGGTGCGACCGCCGAACAGCTGCAAAAGGCGCTCTATGTCCCGTGCGTCGAACTTCTCGAGTCGACGACATCCACTCTCGACGTCGCGCATCGCATGGCGGCACATGGTGCCGCACGCGGCACCCTGGTCGTCGCCGACGAACAGACGGCTGGAAGGGGACGGGGCGGAAAGAGCTGGACGTCCGTGCCCGGTGCTGGAATCTGGCTCACTGTGATCGAGCGACCGATTGACAGTTCGGGGCTTGGTGTCCTTTCGCTTCGCGTCGGGATGGCAGTCGCGGCAGCACTCGACAGGTTTGCGGTGGAACCGATCCGGCTCAAATGGCCGAACGATCTTTATATCGACAGAGGCAAGCTCGCCGGAATTCTGGTCGAAGCGCGCTGGCGTGAGCAGGCCGTCGAGTGGGTCGCTATCGGAATTGGAGTCAACGTCGCACGTCCGCACAGTATCGAAAACGCCGCGTGGCTCGAGCCGGGAACTTCAAGGATTGAAGTGCTGAGTGACCTAGTTCCGTCGGTTCGGATCGCTGCAGCCGCGACCGGGCCGCTTACCCCGCTCGAGTTGGAGCAGTACAACGCTCGCGATCTGGCGCGCGGAAAGCCCTGCATTCAACCGGCGCTTGGTCGAGTTGCGGGAATAACGCCGGCGGGAGAGTTGCTCGTAGCCCTCGCCGACTCGGTCGCCTCGTTCAGGTCAGGATCGCTCGTCCTGGAGGAACAATGATCGCTGTCTTCGATGTGGGAAATTCCGAGATAACCATCGGAATCTTTGACGATTCCGAGCTGACCTCACACTGGCGACTGACGACCGGCGCACCACGGACCGCCGACGAGCTCGCAATACTCATTCGGTCCATTACGGGCGACGCCACCGGAGTATCCGAGTCGATTACCGGCTCGGCGGTTTGCTCCGTCGTACCTGCAATAACGCCAATGTTGGTAGAGGCGTGCGCGATGTGCTTCGGCCGGAAGCCAGTCATAGTGGATGCCCGTGCGAAACTTCCCGTCAAGCTTGATGTCGAGGAGCCTTTTACCGTTGGCGCAGACCGCATTGCGAACACGCTTGCTGCCAGCCGGATCCACCTCCGCGATGCAATCGTCGTCGACCTCGGCACCGCAACGACCTATGACTGTATCACTGCCGATGGCACCTTCCTCGGAGGTGTCATCCAGCCCGGAGTGATGATTTCCGCCGATACTCTCTTTCGGCGTACCGCGCAGCTTCCTGAAACGGACATCGTTCCGCCGAAGCGAGTGATCGCCAGGCGCACCGACGAATGCATTCGGGCCGGTGTGTTGTATGGCGCGGTAGACTCCATCGACGGGATCGTCCGCCGGATCAAGAGGGAATGGCCGAACGCGACAAAGCCCTTGGTTCTCGCCACCGGCGGGATGGCAGACGCCATCAAGCCTTATTCGACTGAGCTCGAGGTCGTAGACCCATTTCTGACCCTGAAAGGGATCCGGATTGGCTACGAAATCCTTGGCGACTGACGGCAGAACGGGCTAACACGAGCCCCCGAGATAACGGCTTGACTCGGGCGACGAAAAACTGTTAATTTGGGGTCTTAGCACTCACCACTGTAGAGTGCTAACAACGTCGTTTCCTACCACTAGCCACTATTTCAGCACAAAGGAAGCTCACTATGGCTACAAAAACCCAGGCAAGCACCAAAGTCGCACCCCTCGCCGACCGCGTCGTTGTCCGCGCGCTCGAGGAGACGGAGCAGATGCGCGGCGGGCTCTTCATCCCCGATACCGCCAAGGAAAAGCCGCAGCAGGGCGAGATCATCGCCGTTGGCCCCGGCCGTTACGAGAAGAATGTTCGCGTCCCGATGGAGCTCAAGGTCGGAGACAAGGTTCTCTACGGAAAGTACTCGGGCAGTGAAGTCACCATCGACGCCGAGCAGTACCTGATTCTTCGCGAGTCCGATGTGCTCGCGGTCATCAGCTAACCGATAACCACAGAGCGATAAAATGGCAGCCAAAGAACTACAC
>JBOHTB010000126.1:0-4520 GCA_050733435.1 Gemmatimonadaceae bacterium
GGTGTTCGGTCGTGACCGCGTGACGACTGGCGCAGCGAGCGACATCCAGCAGGCGACCGGTCTTGCACGCCGATATGTCTCTCAGTGGGGACTCTCGGACGAGATCGGACCGATACTGGTCGGCGACAATGAGCAGGAGCTTTTTCTCGGGCGAGAGCTTCAAACGCGTCGCGAAGTCTCGGAGCGTACGGCGCAGCTCGTCGACTCCGAGGTATCGCGAGTGATCAAGGAGGCGTACTCGAGAGCGACCCAGGTGCTTCAGGAGAACATGGAGCTGCTGCACACGGTGGCTGCGGCGTTGCTCGACCGAGAGACGCTCACCGGCGACGAGGTCGCCGCACTGGCGCGCGGAGAGATTCTGCCCCCACGCCCTGTGAGTCCGCCGCCCCCAGCGCCGGCTCTTACGACGCCGGTAATGCATCCCAAGCCGTCGAAGCCGCCTCTATTCGGAGGTCCGGAGGTAGCACCGGCGTGAGTTTCTCCTGGCCGTCCAAATCGCAGCGGCCAAACATCTTCGGAATCCTCAACGTTACCCCCGACAGCTTCAGCGACGGGGGTAACTTCTTTTCCGCCGATGCCGCCATCGCTCAGGCAGACCGGATGATCTCCGAGGGTGTGGACGCGATCGATGTGGGCGGCGAATCGACTCGCCCGGGCGCCCAGCCCGTGACGACCCGCGACGAGCTCAAGCGCGTTCTGCCAATCATTCGCGGTATTCGGTCGAGGTGGAACGACGTGGCAATCTCGATCGACACAGTGAAGGCAGAAGTAGCGCGTGCCGCGCTCGGCGAGGGAGCTTTAATAGTCAACGACGTGTCGGGCATGTCGCTCGATCCGGAGATGCCGCGTGTGTGCGCTGAGGCTGGCTGCAGCGTCGTTCTCATGCACTCGCGCGGCACTGTCGGCGAGATGGCAAGCTATGACAATGCCAACTACGGCAGTGATCCAGTCGGAGAAATTCTTGCGGAGCTCGAAGACACGATTCAAACGGCACAGCGCGCCGGAATCCATCCCGGAAGGATCGCTCTCGATCCGGGAATCGGTTTTTCAAAAAAGACCGGACACTCGCTCGCTGTTCTCGTAGAGCTCCGTCGCATCGTTGCGAAAGGCTATCCGGTTTTCATCGGAGCATCGCGCAAACGCGTAATCGCGGAGTTGATCCGCTTCACCTCCGCAAGCGAGAGCGGCTCACGCGGAACTACACTTTCGCCGCAGACCGTCTCCAACGACGATCGCGATATGGCCACCGTTGGGGTGAACGTCGTCGCTTTTTTCGCGGGCGCGCGGATCTTTCGTGTCCACAACGTTCGTCCGAACCGCCTCGCGCTCGACGCTGCCTGGGCCCTTACCCCTGAGGAATCAGAGATTTTCGCCGGCTAAGCGACCGCAGCGGCAGAATAGCGGAGATCATCGGGGATGATCGTTCGATGGCCGAGCCACCACACGACGAGCCATGATGCTATCACCTGAATCAGAATCACCGTTGGCAGCAGTGCAGGATGCTCGGCAATCTGAATTCCGATTCCCGGTCGCGGGAACATGAGCGGAATGTCGAGCAGATTGAGCACCACTATTCCGGCGAGTAGCCCTCTCGATCCCCCGAAATAAGCCCAGCACGCAACACAGAACGCGAGCTCGACGATGAGGTCCAGTGCCGGATAGGCTTGTAGATTCAGCCCGAATCGCGGTCCCCACGCGAGCGGGAGGAGAACGATATCCGGTTCGTGCTGAATGATGTCCAGCACAACGTGCGAGAGAATCGCAAGGGCGATTGCGGTGC
Organism: Gemmatimonadaceae bacterium; assembly: GCA_050733435.1. GTDB lineage: Bacteria > Gemmatimonadota > Gemmatimonadetes > Gemmatimonadales > Gemmatimonadaceae > UBA4720. The sequence continues at coordinate 1,781 of JBOHTB010000126.1, forward strand.
CTACGTACGTACGTCTCACCGCTTTGCCAAAGCCCCACGCAAGTCCGGCGAGCAGAACACTGGTGAACACAGAGTGCGAGTAAGGCAGGAAATCGAGATGAACTTTGTCGGACGTCGTCCGAACGTGCTCAATGCCGAGGTAGGTGAAGATGATCCACAACAGCTCGACAAGCTGGACTGCGATGAGGAGTGGCCACAAGCCAACTCGCGGATATCGCTTCTTGAACACGAGTGCAGCTGAAGCGTGGCTTATTGCGTACGTGGGGGTCCTCCAGCGGGGGAACGACTCTGCAACTACGAGCACGAACATTGGGCAACTCGCGAGCCGCTGAAGTAATTTTTACGGCGTACTCCAGACTGAGGCACAAGAGATAAGACGGTTTCCTTCGCCGGGCTGGACGACGGCAGCGATTCTATTGTTCGTGTACATGCTCACCCTTGCCCCGGGCGTAACGCCATGGGACTCGGGTGAGTTTCTCGCCGCCATTCACGGCTTGGGGATTCCGCACCCGCCCGGCACTCCGCTTTACGTGCTGCTCGCGCGCGTGTGGAGCATGTTGTTCGCCGAGGTGTTCGGGTTCGCACGAGCAATCAACCTGCTTTCTGCCGTGTGCACCGCGCTGGGATGCGGAATTCTCGCGGGCCTCTTCGCCAAGTGGACAGGAGACGGATTCGCTGCTACGGCCGGAGGAATTGCCGCTGGACTGATGTCGACGGTGTGGCTCAGCGCGACCGAGACAGAGGTCTACGCCGCCGCGCTTTTTTTCGGGTGCCTGATCCTCCTGGCTGCCGACCGAGCGGGGGAGCGCTCGGACATGAGGTGGGCGCTTCTTGCAGCGTACTTGAGCGGCCTGGCCTGGACTCTTCATCTTACTGCGCTTCTCGTCGTTCCAAGCGCGATCCTACTCATCTTCAGCACCCGCGACGGCTACTTCGCGGTGCCTGTGGGCAGACGGTACGCCGATGGCCGTCGGGAGGCGCATTCATTCAGTAAGCTGCTCAAAGCATCGATCCTTGTGGCGCTGGTAGGCATGACGTGCGTGTTGTTTCTTCTCGTTCGCGCGCGTCACGATCCGCCAATTAATCAGGGGAATCCGTCGACGGTGCGGGCCATGATTCAGGTAATTCTGAGGCGTCAGTACGCGGTCGCACCCCTCTGGCCCAGACAGGCGCCAATCTACCTGCAGATTGGAAACATTTTCGAGTATGCTGATTGGCAGTTCGCCAGAGGCCTCGCTCCTGATGCGCCGCCCAGCTGGTGGCGCACTCCCGTAACTATGGTTTACGCCGTACTCGGTATTGTTGGATTTTTCGCCCACCGCACGATGGATCGCCGCAGCTGGCGTGCGATGGCGCTTCTGTTCTTCGTCTCATCGCTGGGCGTCATCGCATACCTCAATCTCAAAGCGGGTCCGTCCTACGGCGTCGGATACCTTCCCGCCAACGCGCCCCACGAGGCGCGTGAAAGAGATTATTTCTTTTTCTTTGCGTTTATCTGCTGGGGGCTCTGGGCTGGCTTTGGATCGATTCGATTGTCCCGTCTCGTGCGTCCGCCGATGAGTACCCTGGCTATCGTTCTGCCGTTTGCTCCGGTGGTGCTCAACTGGTCCGCCGCCGACAGGCGGACGAACACCGACGAAGCGAAAGCGCGAGTGGAATCGGGCGAGATGCTCTCCAGAGTTCCTCCGTCCGGAGTATTTCTGGCGCGGGGTGACAACGACACCTATCCACTCTGGTACCTGCAACAGGCCGAGGGCACTCGGCGCGACGTGACTATCGTCACAGTGCCGCTGCTGGGCGCGGAATGGTATCGCGCGGAGCTCGCGCGTCGCTACAACCTCCTCGACACGACGGCCGTCAATCGGTGGCTCGGAACCGACAGCACCGTGGCGCTGCTCACGAAGCGGTCGTACGATCAGAACCGCCCCGTGATTCGCTCACCCTATTTCGAGTTGGATTCGGCCAAATCGAGTAAGTAGACCGCTTTAGTAGCGGTAGTGCTCCGATTTGTACGGGCCCTCGATCGGCACCGAGAGATACTCCGCCTGATCCGGGGTGAGCTCGGTCAGTTTGACTCCGAGCTTTTCGAGGTGAAGTCGTGCGACCTTTTCGTCGAGTCTCTTTGGCAGCGTGTAAACCCTGCACTCGTATGCGTCGCAGTTGTTGTGCAGCTCGATTTGCGCCATCACCTGATTCGTAAAGCTTGCAGACATGACGAAGCTCGGGTGACCAGTGGCGCAGCCGAGATTGAGCAGGCGTCCCTCGGCGAGAATCATCACGCTGTGCCCGTCGGGAAACACGTACTCGTCGTACTGCGGCTTGATCTGCACGCGCTTGATGCCCTTCACCTTTTTCAGTCCGGCCATGTCGATTTCGTTGTCGAAGTGGCCGATGTTGCCGACGATCGCCTTGTCTTTCATTCGCGCCATGTGCTCGGCGGTAATGATGTTCTTGTTGCCGGTGGCCGTTATGAAGATGTCGGCACTCGTGACAACATCGTCGATGGTCGTAACCTGATACCCTTCCATCGCGGCCTGTAGCGCACAGATGGGATCGATCTCAGTGATGACGACTCGCGCGCCCTGACCTTTGAGCGCCTGCGCGCAGCCCTTGCCTACATCGCCATAGCCGCAGACTACCGCGACTTTCCCGGCGAGCATGACATCCGACGCGCGCAGAATTCCGTCAGTGAGCGAGTGGCGGCAGCCATAGAGATTGTCAAACTTGCTCTTGGTTACGG
>JBOHTB010000127.1:0-20632 GCA_050733435.1 Gemmatimonadaceae bacterium
TTCCGCGCCTCATTCACGAAGAAATCAAAGAATCGTTCATCAACTACTCGATGAGCGTCATCGTCTCTCGCGCGCTGCCAGACGTGCGCGACGGACTCAAACCCGTCCACCGTCGCGTCCTCTACGCGATGAACGAGCTCGGTCTCATCCCTGGACGACCATACAAGAAATCCGCTACCGTCGTAGGCGACGTCCTGGGCAAGTACCATCCGCACGGCGACAGCTCTGTCTACGATGCGCTCGTGCGCATGGTGCAGGATTTTTCGCTTCGATACCCGCTGGTCGACGGTCAGGGAAATTTCGGCTCCGTCGACGGTGACCCCGCGGCCGCGTACCGATACACCGAAGCGCGCCTCACACGCATGGCGATCGAGATGCTCGCTGACATCGACAAGAGCACCGTCGATTTCGCGCCCAACTTCGACGACCGGCTACAGGAACCCAAGGTTCTTCCCTCGGCGATTCCGAATCTGCTGGTCAACGGCTCCTCGGGCATCGCTGTCGGAATGGCCACCAACATCCCCCCGCACAATCTTCGCGAAGTCGTGGCCGCGGTCGTCGCGCTCATCGAAAACCCGGAGATGACCCCCGGCGATATCAGGAAACTGATCAAGGGGCCTGACTTTCCGACCGGCGGCTACATCTATGGTCGCGCGGGAATCAAGGATTACCACGAAACCGGTCGCGGTCGCATCGTCATGCGTGCCCGCGCCGTCATCGAAGAAAAGGAATCCTCGAGCAAGTCGCAGATCGTCGTCACCGAGCTGCCATACCAGGTCAACAAGGCAAAGCTGATCGCCGACATGGCGGAGCTGGTGAAGGCAGGAAAGCTCGAAGGAATCTCTGCCCTGCGCGACGAGTCCGACAAAGATGGAATGCGCGTAGTGATCGAGCTAAAGCGCGATGCGATTCCGCGCGTTGTTCTGAATCAACTTTACAAGCACACGGTGATGCAGTCGACCTTCGGCGTCATAATGCTGGCGCTGGTCCCCGATGCGCACACCGGTCAGCTCGTTCCGAAGGTGATGCCGCTCAAGGAGGTGCTCGACCACTACATCGCGCACCGCCACGAAGTCGTCGTGCGTCGCACCCAGTTCGAGCTGGACAAGGCGCTCGAGCGCGAGCACATCCTCGAAGGACTTAAGATCGCCGTCGACAACATCGACGCCGTGATCAAGGTCATTCGCGCGGCAGCCGATACACCGGCGGCGAGCGCGCAGCTCCAGAAACGATTCAAGCTCAGTGAGCGACAGGCCGAGGCGATTCTCAACATGCGTCTGGCCAAGCTCACGGGCCTGGAGATCGAGAAGCTCGAGACCGAGCTCAAAGAGGTCCTGGCCTTCATCAAGGACATGCGCGACATCCTGGCCTCGAAGCCGCGGCGCATGAAGATCATCCGCGACGAGCTGCAGCAGGTTGCCGACAAGTACGGCGACGATCGGAGATCCGAGATCACCAGCGACGAAGGCGAGTTCACGATCGAAGACCTCATCGCCGAAGAGGACATGGTCATCACCATCTCGCACTCCGGCTACATCAAGCGCACATCGGTCTCGACTTATCGCAAGCAGCGTCGCGGTGGCCGCGGCTTGAGCGGGGCAGGGCTCAAGGATGAGGATTTTGTAACACGCCTCTTCATCGGATCGACGCACGATTACATCCTGTGCTTCACCGAAGACGGCCGCTGTTTCTGGCTAAAGGTGCACGAAGTGCCGCAGGCCGGCCGCGCGGCGAAGGGCAAGCCGATCGTCAACCTGATCAACGTCTCAGCAGAGACGCAGATCAAGGCGATGGTACCCGTCCGCGAATTCTCCGAGACGCAGTTCCTTCTCTTCTGCACCAGGAACGGAACGGTGAAGAAGACGGCCCTCTCGGAGTACTCGAACGTTCGTCAGACAGGCATCAAGGCGATCAAGATCGATAAGGACGACGAGCTCATCGATGTGCAGGTGACGAGCGGATCGAACGACATCGTCCTCGCTACAGGTCACGGCTTGTCAGTCCGATTCCACGAGCAGGACGTTCGCGAGATGGGACGCGACACCACGGGCGTAAAAGGTGTCGAGTTGCGCGAGGGCGATTCGGTTATCGGTATGGTCGTCGTCAAGCGCGACGCCACGCTCCTCGTCGTAACCGAGCGTGGCCTCGGCAAATGCTCCAATATCGGTGACTATAGAGTTCAGAAACGCGGTGGAAAAGGCATCATCACCGTCAATCGAACTGAAAAAACGGGCGATGTCGTTGCCCTGATGGAAGTTCTGCCCGCCGACGAGATAATGATCATCACAAAACATGGTGTGATCATCCGTTCTTCGGTATCGCAGGTGCGGGTAACAGGACGTATCGCGCAGGGGGTCAAACTCGTCAATCTTGACGAAGGAGATCTTGTGACAGCCGTTGCCCGTGTGGTCCCTGAAGAAGAGGGCGAAGAGGCTGAAACTGGCGCGCCCACCGATGACGACGAGCAGGTCGAGGCCCTCACCGACGATTGATGACCAAGACCCCCGACGCGCCAAGCCAACCAGAAGACGTCGAAAAACTCCGCTCGGCTCTGCGTAAAGCAGAGGCCGAAGTGCAGCGACTGCTCGAGGAAGCGGCTGCGCGAGGCGCGTTGGTGGACATCCTTCACGATGTTATGGGCTCTCTATCGATGGGAGAGCTCTTTCACATGCTCGCTCGCCGGCTGGCGCGTGCTCTGAATCTGAGCCATTCGTCGGTGATATTCGCCAAGTGTGGCGATAGCCACGGAACCGTGGCATCCGCGCACGAAGACCCGCAGCTCGAGAATCTCCAGGTGGAGCTCGATAAATACCCGGAGATCGAGGCGGCGCTCGCGAGCGAAAAACCCGTTCTCATTCCAGATATCTGGCATTCGGAGGCGTATAAGCATTTGCGCGAAGCGTGGGAGGCGGACGGCAGCGTCATCTCGGTCCGCTCGATCATCGCGCTCCCGTTCCGGCTCGACCTCGATCGCACCGGTGTGTTCCTTCTGCGACGTACCGCCGAGAAGACATCGCTGAACGAGGCGGACGTCGAGTTCGCGGAAACTGTCGTGAAGAGCGCGATGAACGCGATGCGTCGCGCGCACATGGTGGAAGTCACACAGGCGGACAACATTCGCCTCGAGGCTCTCGCCCGCACCGATCCGCTCACCCAGCTTCTCAATCGGCGCGCGCTGCTCACGCAACTCGGCACTGAAGTCGAGCGCGTGCGACGCTACAACGCGCCGCTCAGCATTCTCATGATCGACGTCGACGAGTTCAAGGCAGTGAACGACACCTTCGGCCACCTCGCCGGCGATCAGGTGCTGATCGAGGTCGCACTTCTTCTCGCCCGAACCGCGCGCAGCGTCGACGCCGTCGCGCGCTACGGCGGCGACGAGTTTGTCATCGCGGTCCCAGAGACCGGCGAAGCCGGCGCGATTGCGTTCGCCGAGAGATTGCGCGACAAGATTCAGGTGCACGACTTCGACATCGGCAAAGGCCAGCCGCTCCGGCTCACGGTGAGCATCGGAGTCGCGGACTTTCCGGAGCCGCGAGTCGAGACCGCCGAGGATCTTCTGGATTGCGCAGACCGCGCTCTCTACCGCGCCAAGGCTGGCGGACGGAACCTGGTTTGCGCCTAGACTAATCTCGGCGTCGAGGCGGGCGCGCTTCGACCGGCATCCACAAAACTGAAGCGGGCAGCGGTGAGCAGCAAAGCTGTTTAGCTTTTCAGCTGTACCCTCGCGTTCTGTGAATGACGGTTTACTCACGCTCGCCATGCCGATGCCTTCCTATCCTCTCATTTCTCGCGTCGCCGTCGTCGGACTTCTTCTCTCGTCCGCGTGCGTCGTCGACTCCTCGAAAAAGCAAACGACCGCTGACACGACCCACGCCGCCCCGGTGATAACAGTGACTCCGGTCAACGGTGGCACGCAGGGCATGACAGAGCGCGTCATGTGGGCCTTTTCACCGGGTAAGAATTCCGTGCTGGTCGTTGCCGATCCAGCCGGCGTGGAGAACGAGCCGGTCCCGAACGGTTTCTTTTTCGGTGACGAGGCACGCGGATTCCAGACCCAGGTGGATAGCGTGTGGGACGTGCAGCCGTCGCCCGACTGGAAGTGGATCGGCTTTGGCCGCGCCTATACGGTCGTAGACGGGAGCGGTACAGGCACAGATTTGCTAGCCGATGTCTCCCGCCGCACTTCGATTGACACATCGACTTTGCGCGCGGGATCGTTTGCGTCCAGCGGCATGGCCATGTCGCGGGCGATCGCGCAGGCGGGAGTGATTCATATCCCCGATAATCCTCACGCGAACGCCGCGGGCGACAGCGCGGCTCCGCATCTCTTTCCGATTGCGCGTGGCTGGCGCATCCGATGGACCACCGATGGCTCGACCCTCGCTCTCGGCAACTCACCGGCGCGATCCCTCGACAATGAGCCCAGTCAGACGTGGTCGGCGCTGGATCCGGTGACCGGCGCGCTGCACGGCAGCCTTCCCGCGAACTCGACATTGGCTGACGTGAAGTTCACGCAGGGTCCGACGCTTGACCGATCGTTGCCGATCGACATGAGCAAATCGCCGTCAATCGAGATCAAACATGGCGCTCAAACCTTCAACGTCGAGAGCGACCGGGGAGTGATCACGTTGGTCGAGACTACTCCGGGTGCGACATCGAAAGCAGCGCCGCGAGTTATCGGAGCCGGGATGGCGCTTGCGGCCACCGCGGGCGGACGGTACGTCGTTGCGCTCGCGCCACGAAGCCGGCCGGATCCGAACGAGATGGCCGTCGAGCCGGTGGTCTACACCGTCACGTGGTAGCTCGCGTTCAAAATCTCGAGCGCTGGATGATTGCCCAAGCATGGCGATGCTTCACCGACCGATGCGACGAAGCTCCACTAGCAGGCAGTGATCCTGCACGACGTCGATCCCCGCGCGCGCGAGCTTCTCCGCGGCTTCGTCGTTTCGGATGCCGAGCTGAAACCACACTGATCGTGGTTTTTTCGCGATGATATCGTCGACGTGCTGCGGAATGTCGATCGGACGTCGAAACACATTCACCATGTCAATGTCGCCGGGAATGTCGGCCAGCTTCCGGAAGACTTTCTGGCCGAGCATCTCGGTCAGCTCTTTGTAGTACACGGGCACCGGAACGATCTCATACCCCGCCTGCTGGGCGTATTCAGGCACGTAACACGCAGGCTGATCGGCGTTCGGCTTGATGCCGAGCACGGCGATGCGGTGAGTGCTCTCGAGGAGCTGTTGTATCTGATCGGGCCGCTCGAGCAAGTGCTCGCGCCAGCTCATGGTGTCAACCGATGACGTCATGAATTGTCTCTGTAGTCGCGGGGTAACGAGAAACGAGCCGCCCCTCTAAATTGCAAGAGCGAGTCCACCAAGAATTCCGGAGATAAGCAAGTAATGCGGATGTTAGTACTAGGCGCGGGTCTTCAGGGCTCCGCGTGTGCATATGATCTGCTCCAAAATCCAGAAGTAAAAGAAGTTCGTCTCGCCGACTTGCACACTGCCCACATCGCCGATTTTCTGGCGCCATACTCTGGCAAGCGTCTGATCTTCACTCCGCTCGATGTGCGCGACAAGGAAGCGGCCATCGCCCTGATGCGACAGTCCGACGCGGTGATGAGCGCCATTCCCTATTACTTCAACTACGAGCTCGCTCAGCTGGCCGTGCAGGTGGGAGTGCACTTCTCCGATCTCGGCGGAAACACGGAGATCGTATTCAAGCAGAAGACGCTCGACGCCGAAGCGAAGAAAAAGAAAATCACGGTAATCCCCGACTGCGGACTCGCGCCGGGAATGGTGAACATTCTGGCGGAGTACGGAATCAGCCAGCTCGACAAAGTGGAAAGCGTGAGGATTTTCGTAGGTGGACTGCCGCAACATCCAGAGCCGCCGCTCAACTACCACATCGTGTATTCGCTCGAGGGCGTGCTCGACTACTACACGACGCTGTCCTGGGTGCTCCGCGGTGGAAAACGAACGCAGGTTAAAGCCCTCTCGGAGATCGAGCCGATAAAGTTCAAGGGCTCGGTCGGTGAGCTCGAGGCATTCCACACCGCCGGCGGATTGTCCACGATGGCCTTCCGCTACGAGGGAAAGATCCCGACGATGGAGTACAAGACGCTTCGCTATCCGGGCCACGCGAAGATCATGGAAGCGGTTCGAGAGCTTGGTCTGCTGGAGTTGAAGCCTGTTGATGTAAAGGGAATCAAAGTCGTCCCCCGCGATCTTGTCGTTGCCGCAATGGGACCTCGCCTGAGCAAACCGAACGGCCACGACCTCGTCGCCCTGCGGGTGGTGGTCGAAGGGGTGAAGAAGGGCAAACGAAAGACGATTGGCTGGGAGCTCGTCGACTACTACGACGACAAGCACGACATCAGCGCCATGGAGCGCTCGACCGGTTATTCGCTATCTATCACCGGGCAGATGCAGGCGCGGGGAGAGATCGGAAAGTCGGGTGTCTTCACGCCCGACGAGGCGATTCCGCCGGAGAAATACATCAGCGAGCTGGCAAAGCGCGGGGTCGTCATCAAGCGGATGAAGTAAGCGGCTCAGCCGTCAAGGCTCTACTGTATAAGCCCTTACACACCAACGTTTTACGGCAGAACTTGCGATGAAAAAACCCTTCCTTTCTGGCCACAATAGGGTTAAATTACAGGGGTAAACATTTGTCGGTCCAAGCCGTTTGGATGCCTTTCGGTTCGCTCGTCGCGAGCTGTCTAGGAGGTATTCAACCCAAGCGCCGATTCCAGCAAAGGAGGACTTGTGAACCGCTTCAACTCGATTCGCAATTCCGACCTGGCGCGGAACGTTGGTCTGACGGGCCTAGCACTGCTCGCTGCCGTTTACACCGTTCCCCGCGTTGGCTCGGATACGAACGCTATTCAGACTGAGCTGGCCAAGGTGATCGTCTCGCCGATAGATCCGGGAACGGACGCGTCGTCTGCCGGCTGGGATCTCCCGAACCTCGACAATCCCAAGGTGGATTCGTGGGTCAAACTCTTCGCGACCGATCCGCGGGTTAAATCGCGATTTGCCGTTTGGCTCGATCGCAAGAGCACATATGAGCCGATGATCTCGACCAAGCTCGAGCAGCACGACATGCCGCAGGATCTTATCTATCTCGCAATGATCGAGTCAGGATTCAATCCAAAGGCCAAGTCCCCGGCCAAGGCGGGCGGCCTGTGGCAATTCATCAGCGAGACAGGCCAACGCTACGGACTCACCGTGAACAGGCACGTCGACGAACGGAATCAGCCCGCGAAAGCGACCGACGCCGCGCTCGCGTATCTGTCGGATCTTCACGACAGATTCGGTTCGTGGTATCTCGCCGCTGCTGCATACAACACCGGGGAGAACCGCGTCGCACGCATCATGCGACAGGTGACGGGCAGCGAAAAGGGCACCGACGCCGACTACTATCGAATCTCGAAGCTCTTGCCGAAAGAGACGCAGGACTACGTGCCGATGATGATCGCGGCCGCCCGCATCTCCAAGGATCCCGCGAAGTACGGGTTCAGCACTGGAGAGACTGCGACCAATTAGGCGTACTCGCGCTCAGTGCTCGGCGAGTAGATAAATCCCGCTGATCGCGAGAAGAAAATAAGGAACGAGAACCGCGGCCCCAGCGTAGTCTTTTGCGACTCGCTGGCCGAAAAAGAGTGCAGTCAGATTGATCGCCGACACGACGGCGCCAAGGAACGCGACTGTTGAATCGTGCGTGATGAGAAGCACCAGGCAACCGATGCCGCTGAGCGCACCGGCGGCAACCTCGAGAACAGTAATGACGGCGAACATCGGACCGACAGTGCCGGCCAGCGGGCTCTTTTCGAAATGTGCGGTCAGGTACTCGCGATTTCCCCGCCGATCGACGACCTTGTCGATTCCTGACTGAAGAAAAAGGATTGCCAGAAATGCCGAAACCAGAATCTGCAGTATGTACGATGCGGTCTCGGGCGAGCTCACGTTTGTCATGCCGTTATTCTAGCATCCTCCGAAGCAGACTGTCCAATGCCGCAGTGGATGCTTCGCCCCGGTAAAAAGGCGTACGCCGTTGTCCCCGTCCTTTTTTCCATCGCCTGCGGGCCGCACATGTCCGTAAAGCCGTCGGTCGATTCTCGCAGCGATGGTGTGCGCACGCTCGGCGCCTCGCGGCAGCTAGTGGTTGTCACCACTCCAAACTGGACGTCGACATCCGGAACCATGGCTCGCTTCGAGCGTGCAGTCCCGGACGGCGACTGGAATCGTCTCGGTGAGCCGAGCCAGGTGGTGGTTGGAAGAACCGGCATTGCGTGGGGCGTGGGCTTCGACAAAATGTCGGATGAAGATCCTTCCAAACATGAAGGCGATGGGAAAGCGCCAGCCGGAGTTTTTCCGCTCGATACCGTTTTTGGTTTTGCGCCTGCGGACTCAATGTCCGCGGTAAAGCTTCCGTACATTCAACTGCTATCCACCACGGATTGCGTCGACGACACAGCTTCCGTTCACTACAACACCATCGTGGACAAATCTCGGGTCACGCGCGTCGACTGGAACAGCGCCGAGCACATGCGCGAGGTGGGTCAGTACAAGATAGGTGTGATCGTGGGATACAACGCAGCGCCGCCGGTCAGAGGTCGTGGCTCATGCATCTTCCTGCACATTTGGGCCGGCCCGGATTCTCACACCGCGGGATGTACTGCGCTCGATGAAGCGATGCTGCGGGATGTTATCGAGTGGCTAGACCCTGACAACCGTCCGCTGCTGGTACAGCTCACAGAAAGCGACTACGAGAGGCTGCGCGGGGCGTGGCGATTGCCGGCGCTCTAGAGTCTGGCCTTTAATCCGAAGCTCAGAGTCCGGCCCGGAACTACGGTGATGTTGTCGGGCTCACCGTGCTGCTGATTGAGAAGATTTTCGCCGGTCAGCGTGAAAGCCAGCCCCGAGAACAGGTTTCTGCTTATGCTCGCGCGCAGCCTGGTGACTCCATTGTAGTGCAACCAGTAGCTACGTAGCTGCTGCCCCACGAGGGCGGCGTCCGTCTGGGTGGAATTCGAGAACGCGCCCGCGAGTGCGACCCAGTCGTAGTTGATCCAGTCCCACGACCTGGATGCGGTAACCAATCCGCTCCAACCCATCCCTGTCATCGCCGCGGTGATACTTCCCGTTCGCGCGGGAACCTCGAGCATTCTGTCGCCCGCTTCGAGGTCACCAGTGTAACCGTTGGCGACACGCCGCACGCGGCTGTCGACTGTCGAGAAAGTGGCGCCCAGTGAAAGCGCAGAGATCCTGACATCGCTCTTTACCTCCCATCCACGGTTGGTAATTTCGCCGACGTTTTGAAGCGCGTATTCGATATCTCGGTCCTCGGGACGGATATTTCCAGAATAACCATTCTGGTTTCCGTTGGAGCCTTCCGGGTGGCCGGACGCATAAGCGACGCGCTGTATCAACCCGGAGGCGAGCTGGTCGAAACGCGTGACCTGCAGATCGAACGTTCTGCCGAGGAAGAAATCGACGCCTGTCTCAATCCCCGATTGTTGCTCTGGCGAGAGCGCTAGCTGACCCTCGTTCTCCCTGGGCTCGAACCAGGCGGTTCCGCGAACGGCGGTGGCCGCGGGACGGATGCCGCGACCGTATGCTGAACGCAGCTTGACGGTCAGCGGTCCATAATCGTGGAGAACTGCGGCCCCGACCATCGGCAACACCGACACTGTGCTGGCGCCAAGCACGTCATTTCGTTCCAGCCGCAACCCGGTGGCGAGAAAGCCGGCGTCGGCCCACGACAGATTGGTTTGTGCAACGCCGGCGATAGTGCGTCGCTGAATCGGCAATTGCGGCGCGACGCCCGCGACCGATGCAGTGGTATCGGACTGTGGCTCGAATGAGAGAAGCGAGCTTTCCCCGGAGAGAGTCACCGATGCGCCCAGTCTGTCCGGATCGCCCAGCTTCGCGACACTGCTGGCGCGCAGGGTTACGAGGTTCGCGCTTCCACCGGCCGTTCCGAGGTCGGGCCCGGCGGCGGAAGGAAGTGGCGTATGATAATCAGCGAGATTCCTGAGACGACTCCCATCGACGCCGGCCACGATCGCGTGAGACCAGCGCTCGCTCTGAATGAATGTCGCGGTCCCGCCAGCAGTGTATTCGCGAACCGACTCGGGGGTTGTGAGACCAGCACGCGTAGCGCTCAGCGAATCACGAAATAACGGACTGAAAGGATCGGCTGATCTACTTTCGACCGCGCGTGCCGTGGCGGTGCCAATGAAGTTCGAGCGCACCACGCGAAACCCGGCGCTTCCAGACTCGTTTTTGACGAACGCTCCCGGGAGATACTCCCCGACGCCACCTGACGTGAAGCTCACACTGCTCGACTGAGCCGCGGCTCCCTGGCGGATCGTGACCGCGTGGTCCTGGGTAATCGCGGACCGCGTCGCGTAGGCGCTCGACGCGGCACCAACCGCAGACCGTAGCTCCGCTGTCGTACCTGCATCGGAACCATCGTGGCGCGTCACGACGTTGATGACGCCGCTGATCGCATCTGTTCCGTACATTGCGGCGCCCTGCGGGCCACGAATTATCTCGATCCGGTCGACCATCTCAGGAGTGAACTGCGTGATCAACAGCGGATTGGCCAGCTCGATGCCGTCGACGTAAATCTTGGGATAGCTCGCACCGAAAGAGCTCGTTCCACGAATGCTCCCGTAGTGTGCGATGAGGGATGTAGGCGCACTCTGCCAGATCCATAAGCCCGGGACCGCATCGCTAAGGGCCTGCATCAGATTTCCCTCCGGGTACCGAGCGAGCTCGGCGCCGCTGACGACGTTCATCGCGATGGTGAGACGGCGTACCGGGCCTTCGATGGCATTCCCCGTCACCACTATGCGATCGAGTACCCGTGGTGGTCGATCCTGTCCGCCAACTGGCTGAAGCGGAGACAGTACTACGTGCTCTCCGCCCGCGGACACCGGCAGCAGCGAAGTTCCTCGGAGGAGCATCGCTAGCGCGTCGCCCAGATAAACGGAATCAAATGCAGCGCACACGCGATTGTCGACCGGCACTGCCTCCGTGGCATACGACAGCCGCACACGCGCGTCCGCCGAGATCCTGTCGAGCGCTTCGCGGAGGGAGATGTCGCGCGCGTGAAGCGACACGCGCCGGTCGAGCGGAGAAGCCCACGCGGGAAGCGAGGCGAGAAAGTCGCGCGACGAGGCGCACACCGCTTGTGCCTCCGCACCCGAAGAGATGCAGAGGGGAATCGCGAAGAGAAGGACTTTCAGGTGCGGCGTGATGCGTGCAACGCTCACACGGCGCCCTCTACCGATGACGGCTGGACGCGTCGGCCCGCGAAAGGGTCGCGACGTTGCCTTGCCGCTCGAGGTGTGCGCCGAGCGAGAGGGCGATGACGTTGAGAACTCGGTCAACGGACTCACCAGAGAAAGATGCCGTCAGGTGAAGGTTCGCCAGCGATGAATCTGCAACCCTGAGCCTTACTCCATACCACCGATAAAGTTCTGCGCCAACCTGTATGAGAGGCGCATCACGAAATACGAGCCGACCCTGGACCCATGCCAGGTCATCGTCCACAACAGCTGACCGTTCTACCAACACGAGACCGTTGGGGTTCACGCTAGCACGATCGCGAGCGTTGAGTATCTCTTTCGACTCGGGACCTGCCTGATCGGGGACGAGCGCTACGACGCCCGAGTCCACGGCGACGCGAACCCCGCCGCTATCGTCCGTTTGTATGGCGAAAGCCGTACCGACGTCTTCAACCGACATGGAGCCAACCCTCACTGTAAACGGATGAGAAGCGTCGTGCACGACGCTGAAGTATCCTTCGCCTTCGAGTGCGACCGAGCGATTGTCCGAGCCATCTTCGACCACGAGTCTGCTCGTCGGTCCCAGAACGACTCGCGTGCCGTCGTTGAGCTGGAACTGGTGCCTCTCGCCAACAGAAGTCGCAAAAATCTTCGAGCCGGAATCCGCGCGGTGAACTCTTTGCCAGAGCAGGCCTGCGCCGACCACGACGAGAAGCGCCGCGGCCGCTCTCAGGTAGGGAGTGAACGTGTTCGATTTCTCGAGACGATTAGTCCGGAGAGATCCCGGAATTATGCGCGGTATGGCGAGACGAGACTTTACGCGAGCGAGAGCGCTCTCGACGTCCAGCTCGGCTGGTTCTTCGGGGGAGGCGTTGACGAGCGCTATCCGCAAAGCGTTGACCATTTTCAAGCGGTTGGCATCGGCCTCGAGCCAGGCTCGCGTTGCCTGGATTTCCTGAGGGTCCCCCTCACCCGCGAGATAGCGGGCGATTCGATCCCAGTCTTCGGGAAGGACTGGCGGGGAATCACCTTCGGAATTCGCCATATTCATTAATAAGACAGACACCTGAACCGGGCGCTACCCTACTTGGACACCCAGGACGCAAACGAGCGGGACCTTCAGGAACGAATCCGGGCAGGCGACGAACGAGCATTCGATACAGTCTTCCGCGCAAATTATGCGCGACTCGTACGGATGGCTGAATCGGTCGTACGCGATCGAGCCGCAGCCGAAGAGATCGCTCAGGAAGTGTTGCTCGAATTGTGGCGCAGGCGGCAAGAGCTGCGGGTAGAGCAAAGTATTTCTGGATATCTCCTTCGCTCGACGAGAAATCGCGCACTGAACCACGTCAGGCACGAGCGCATCGTGGCCCGTGAGCTTGCGGCAAGTAGTCTGGAGAACAGGGAATTCCCCTCTGCCGACGCGCGCGCCCTGAGCGCCGAGCTCGATCGCGCTGTACGGAACGCGATCGAAGGTCTTCCCGAGCGTTGCCGCGAAGTTTTTGAGATGAGCCGCGGTCAGGGGCTGCGCTATGCGGAAATCGCCAGCGTACTCGAGATCTCGGTGAAGACTGTCGAGAAGCGGATGGGCCAGGCCCTGTCGGAGTTACGAATCCGGCTCCGGCCATGGCTGGGAAAGGATTTCGACGAAGGGCGGTAGGGTACCTGCGGACTCGAGTGTCTCTCTACCAGAACCAAGGCGCGCCCAGCTGCGGCGCGTGCAAACCTGGAGAGACATTCATGCGAAATCAGCTCAACATCGTACTCGCTGCCGGAGCTGCTCTGATAGCCGCGGCCTGCGCGAGCGACATGGGAACCTCGCCGATCGCCTCGACAGAGGCGGCGGCTGCTCTAACGACTGCTCCGATAGGCTTCGACCAGATCAACACCAGTTTCGTCGGTAGCTCGAGTCTCACCGACGGATTCATGCCTTCGGGAGATGGTCCCGGGTGGGGCGATCACCGGGGTGACGGCGAGCGCGGGCCCGGTTGGGGCGCGCTCATGGGTGGCGGAATAGGTGAGGCATGGATCGGCGGGATTGCATTCGGCCGAGGAATCGGACGCGGGCCGTTTGGGGATCTCGACGATGACGACAACTGCGCTTTCTCGACCTCGACCAATCGTGTCGAGTGTGCAGAGACCACTCACGGCGGATTGACTGTGAGCCGGTCCTTTTCCTTTCTTGATGCGTCCGGCGCCGTGGAGCAGGCATTCGATACGGCGAATACAAACACCATCAACGTCAAGACGGCCGTGTCGGGGACGAGGCAGCATCACGAGACCGTCACCAGCACTGTCAGCAGCTCTAGTGATTTCACAGTGACGGGTCTCGCGTCAGGCAGCACCCAGCGGACGGTGAACGGCTCAGCGGCTGGAACGGAGACGACAACGGGAACGCGCGACAGCGTGCCGTTCACGGCGACGCGTATCGCCGGAGACACCACCACCGGTCTCGTAATCCCGATTCAGGACAACCATCCCACCTACCCGATAGCGGGAACGGTGATTCGCGCCATGCAGGCGACGATAACTCCGAATGGTGGGACCCCATCGATGTCATCGCGTCGTGAGGTAATAACCTATGATGGATCTGCAACGGCAGCGGTCGTGATCACACACGACGGCGTTACGAAGAACTGCACGAAGCCGCTCCCATTCGGTCATCTGACCTGCCAGTAACCAGCAACTAGTATCTACAGGTTCGTCGGCGCACCCAGGGCGAATCTGTAGCAGACCCTCAGTCCGGTCTCGACTCGCACCGAACCGGGCTGGGGGTTTTTTTACTGCAGGCTGTCGACTCTGGCGATGCGCTTGGCTTTCTCGCACAAGCTACGTAGCTCGCCGTGGCTCAGCTCTTCCCAGCCAAGCGGTACCGGAACGAGCCGGCGCTTTTCATCGAAGGATTCGAAGGTCAGCCAGCCGCTGCCGTAACCTTCAGCGAGTGTGATCCGGCGTTGACTCACGGTGCGCCGCTCTGTGCCGCTGCGGCGCTCGACCCCGCGCCATGGAAAGTGGGTCAGATTCCGGCGGTCGCTCTGGGAAGTCCGCCGTTCGATCCTTGTCGGCTGCGAATCCCAAACCTGCCAGTATGCCCCATCTCTGTCTACGAAGGTCCGGTATGCCATAGGATCTATAACCTCACGCGGAGTCACACGCGATTTCAACTGATGGGGGTGCAGGAACAATGCCCCAATGGCTTATCTTTTCCTGCCAAAAATATGTTTTTATGGAGCTTATCGCGCGAAACTCGCCAGCGTTTCGCTCATTACGTCGATCATCGACTTGGCAGTCCAGCGATCGGTCCCATTATAGAGGAACGAGAACGCGAGCACCTCGCCATTGACAGCAGTGACGTAGCCGGCGAGTCCGATCACGTCATTTGTGGTACCCGTCTTAGCGTGCAGGTTTCCCTCCGCCGGCGTATTTCGCATTCGGCGCTTGAGGAGCTCCGAATCACCAGCGACAGGGAGAGACGAGTGAAGCCACGGTCCCCACGACGACCGGTGGGCGTACCCCAGCAGTTGGACCTGGGAGCGCGGGGTGACGCGATCGAGGGTCGAAAGGCCGCTGCCATCGGCGAAGAATAGTCCGGAGGTATCCGCGCCGGCTTTTTTCGCGAAGAAGTCTTCAAGCACGGCACTCGCGTTTTTCACGCTTCCGATTTCATCGCGATTTGGACCCCGGGCGGCGTCGCGAAAAAACAGCTCGGCGTAGTGATTGATGCTCTCCCGGTTCATCGCGGCAATCATGCTCGCGAGCGGAGGTGACAGGAGACCGGTAATCTTCGAGGCGGTCGGCGGCGTTTTTCCAAGCCGAACCGGTCCATCGACACGAATTCCGCGGGCAATGAGCGCGTTTCGGAAAGCGCCAGTCGCAAAGCTGGCTGGGTCGTCGACGATGTACACGTACTTGCGGGTGCCGGCCCGGCTGCCAATCGACCCGCTCGCCTGGATGGTCCCATCGCTCTGCTTGCGGAAGCCAAGCCGCGCGCCTCCTCCCGAAACCGTGCGGACATTGGACACGAGCGGGATGGTGCTCGTCGAGGGCTCGAGTGTTACGGTTGCCGGCTTTCCGGGCGTCGTTGGAGTGACAGCGACCGCGATCAGGTTTTCGTTGAGCGAGAGCGCCGACACCCTCGCCGCGTACGACGCCTGGAGATACCTCGAGAGCCATCCATCCGGGATTTTCTGATCGTCGAATCCCGTCGCATCGCCGATGACAGCTCCGGTGACGTGCTTGATCCCCTGCTGAGCGACGAGATCAGCGAGACGATTCATCGGCGCTGCTGCGCCTCCCGGCAGAAATTTCCCGGACAAGGCCGGATCGCCATCGCCCCGGATGTAGATGTTTCCGTTCAGCGTTCCATCGCTGGCTACCGGCCCGTCGCGCAGCACGTCGGTGCTAAGATGGTAGTCCGGTCCGAACCGCTCGAAAGCAATCGCGCTCGTGAAGAGCTTCATCGTCGAGGCGGGCAGCATTGGCTCGCCGACGTTTTGAGCGTAGAGGGTGTCGCCGCGTGTTAGCGAGACGACCATCGCGCCCCAGCTTCCGCTCCTGGTTCTTGCGGTCAGCCCGGCGAGTGTGGATGCAACATCCGCGGCGCTTTTTGGCGCTGTGTATCGGACGACAGGTGGGGCCGGCGGTCTGCGTTTTCTCGATCTTCGCCGCGTAACGGTCTGTCTTTTTTTTGTCTGTGCTTCGGCTGTCGTTGGAGCGGTGCCGCAGAGCGTCAGCGCGACCAGTATTCCGATCTGGATCTTACGAGAGAACATCCGTCCTCATACATCCCTTTTGCAATTCGATTGACTCCGCACGAACGGGGCGTCCTGGAGTGGCGAAAAAAGTGCCAACGCTCGCGTGCGAAACAATTCGTCGCCGACGACGGCCTCGCTTGGAATATACCGGACGAGAGCGTATTTTCCCCAATCCATCGTCACCCAACCGCATCAGGAGTACGAATGGCTGAGCGGGACCATCAATTTATTCGCGAAGGCGTAATCACCGGCTGCATTGGAGCCACCGCAATCGCACTCTGGTTTCTGGTCGTCGACGTGGTGGGCGGGCACCCATTCTATACTCCCGATTTTCTCGGTCAGGGACTGGTGAGCGTCCTCGGAAAAACTTCGATGCCGGACACCAGGTTCGTTCACGTCGCTGCCTACACGGTCTTTCACTACCTCGCGTTCATCCTTGTTGGCATACTGCTGACGGTGATCGTCCACCAGGCCGCGCGGACACCCGGAATTCTCGCGGGTCTTCTCGTTGCGCTCGTGGTGATGACGATGGGCTTCTACATGATCGCGGCCGCATTCGCGCACAGTGCACTCGGCGGGCTCGCCTGGCCGCAGATATTCATCGCGAACATCATCGCGGCGATTTTGATGCTTGGGTATCTCTGGCGGACTCACCCACTTCTGAGCGGACATCTCAAGCGCGCGCTCGAGGGCACAGACGACTAGGCCGTCGACGGTTTCCAGTCCACCTGTGCGCCCGCGGTCGAGTCCTCGCCGCGGGAGTTCCACTTGAAGAACACCACGCTCATGATGATCATGAAGATCAGTCCGCCCGGAATCCACATGATCAGCCCGCCGAGAAGCTGGTCCTCGAGTGGAGAGAGGGGAAAGATGCGCGGTGCGGCGCTGTACGCGGGATACAGCACGTGGTCCGACATTACGATGTATACCGCGATTATCGACATCGGGATGCTCATGAGAAACGTGTAGAGCATCTGTCCCGGATAAGCCAGACGGGGCAGCTCCGGCAGCTGGCTCATGAGCGGCCACCACATTAGCACCGCCGACGTCATGAACATCAGATGCTCGACGATGTGGATGTTGTGGTGCGCCATCGCCGCGTTGTAGAGCGGCGGTAAATGCCACGCCGCCATCGTCAGGTTGAAGGTCACGAAGGCTATGGGCGCCCGGGTGAAGAATCGCGCTACGGGACGCACGAGTCTGTGGGAAAGGGGACCTCTGAGCATCCAGCCCGGGACTCCCGCCAGAAGAAGTGGAGGGATCGCGAGCGTCAGCACCAGATGCTGCACCATGTGCGCGCTGAAGAGATAGTCGTCGCTCAGATCGTGGAGCGGACCGTTGAGCGATGCGAACATCAGCAGAAGTCCGGCGCCAAAAGAAAACTTCTGACCGGTCGTCGGGTCTTTGTGAAGTTTCCTGGCCGCCCAGAGATAGAGCGCGGCCAGTGCTGCGATGCCGATGACGGTACTCGGGTGAATCGACCACGTCCACAGGTCAAACGCTACTATGGGGTGGAGCAGCGCCAGCAACAGCATGCTACATGATCTTGATGTAGAGGTGCCCGAACAGGAACATGAGCGCCATGAGCGTCAGGCTTGCAATCAGCAGCGGCCCGGTGAAGAGCACGCGAAACAGCCGGTGGTCGTACTTGAGGTGCATGTAGAACATCACGACGATTGCGAATTTCAGCGCCGAGAGAATGAGGAGCGTGGGAACGAATCCTCGGCCCGCGACGAACGACGGTATGTAGTACGCCCAGACTTCGCCGACGGTGATCAACCCGAGGATCACCGCGATCTTCCAGTAGGTCGACCAGGTCGGGTGCTCGTGCCCCTCACCGGCTCCGGGATCGTGAGCATGCGATTCGGCAGGCTCGGGAAGATTTCGAATGCTGGAGTGAGTATCCATGAATTCTGCCCGCTAATGGATGAGATAAACGAGAGTGAAAATCGCGATCCAGATCACGTCGACGAAGTGCCAGTACAACGCCGCGATATCGACGAGGAGTTGGTCCTTCGGACCAAGCCCGCGCCGGTAGTCGATCGCAAGCAGCGTGACGAGCCAGATGACTCCAGCCGTGACGTGCGCGCCGTGGAACCCGGTCAATGTAAAGAACGACGAGCCGAACAGATTCGTGCGGATAGTGAGCCCTTCGTGTACGAACGACGTGAACTCATAGGCCTGGAATCCCAGGAACGTCGATCCCGCGATCGCCGTCATCCAGAGCCACAGCCTGGACGAGCCAAGTATGCGGTCGCCGCGAGTGCGTTTTGGCTTGTCCTTGTTTTCGACGGCTGCGAGCGCGAGGACCATGAAAAGCGACGACATCAGTAGCACGAACGTCGACGCTGAGGTGACCGGGATGTTGAGGATTGCCTTGAAGTGATGCCCGGTCGTCGGATCCGTCCACGCCTCGTGCGGGAAAGGACCTACGACGCTCCTTCCCTTGTAGATCAGATACGTCGAAATGAGCGAGACGAAGAGCATGCACTCCGAGCCGATGAACGCCCAGATCGCGACCTTTCGGCTATCGAGCCCGAGCGTCGTGTAATGGTGAGGCGTCGGCGCGTGTGCGGTGGCGGCGGTGGCGGCGGTGGCAGCGGTGGCAGTCATTCTAGTGATGCTCCGGCTCGAGCGGGGAGAGCAGCCAGCTGTAAAGGCTGAGAACCAGTATCGCGGCGCCCACTCCGATCAGAGCGCGAGTCGTAATCAGTCCGCTGAACATGATCACCATGCCGAGGGCGACCAGAAGCGGCTTGATCGTGCCGTACGGTATCACTATGCCGAGCTCCGCTGCCGTCTTGCCTTCCTGCGAATTGATGCGCGCGCTCTCGTGATCGGCTTCTCTTCCTTCCCAGAGCGGATATCTGCTCGTCACCGTAGGGATTTTGGCGAAATTGTATTCCGGCGGCGGACTTGGAATGGTCCACTCGAGCGTGCCTGCGTCCCACGGGTTCGGTCCGGCGATTTCGCCGGACTTTCTGCTCTTGAAGAAATTGTAGATGAAGAAAAGCGTTGCGATGGGCCAGAGTGCCGCACCGATGCTCGACATCGCATTGTAGAGAGCCCAGCCCTGGCCTGAGTCATACGTGTAAATGCGCCGCGGCATTCCGAGCATCCCCGAGAAATGCATCGGGAAGAACGTCAGGTTCATCGCGACGAAGGTCAGCCAGAAATGGATCTTGCCGATCTTCTCGTCCATCAGCCGGCCCATGATCTTCGGGAAGTAGTGATAGATGCCCGCGAAGATTCCCATGATCGAGCCGCCGACCAGCACATAATGGAAGTGCGCGACGATGAAGTACGTGTCAGTCTGCTGTAGATCTGCCGGCGGAGATGAGTGCATGATCCCCGAGATGCCCCCGATCGTGAACAGGCCCACGAGCGCGATGGCGAATAACATTGCGGTAGTGTATCGGATCGAGCCCTGCGCCATTGTCGCGATCCAGTTGAAAATCTTCACTCCGGTCGGAATCGCGATGAGCATCGTCGTCAAACCGAAGAACGTGTCGGCGATCGGGCCCATTCCCACCGCGAACATGTGGTGCGCCCACACGCCGAAGCCGAGGACCGCGATCAGAATCCCCGAGTACACCATCACCGGGTAACCGAATAAAGGCTTCCTCGAGTTGACCGGGATTACCTCGGAGACCAGTCCGAACGCCGGCAAAATCAGGATGTAGACCTCCGGGTGCCCGAAGATCCAGAACAGGTGCTGCCAGAGAAGTGGATCGGCGCCCGCCGTCACCGTATTGTAGAAATTCGTTCCGAAGAACCGGTCGAAGAGCACGAACACAAGAGCGATCGTCAGCACCGGGAACGCGAGCACGAGAAGGACCTGGACGATGAAGGCCATCCACGTGAACATCGGCATGCGCATCAGCGACATGCCGGGTGCGCGCAGATTGATGATTGTCGTCAGGAAGTTGAACGCCGCTGCGAGAGACGACACGCCCAGGATCTGTAGTCCGATAACCCAGAAATCGATGTTGATTCCTGGCGAGTACGCTCGCGACGTGAGCGGTTGATATCCAAACCAACCGCCGTTCGGAGCGGCCGCGAAGAGGATCGGAATCGAGATGAACAGTCCGCCGAAAAGAAATACCCAGTAGCTGAATGCATTCAGGCGCGGAAACGCGACGTCGCGAGCGCCGATCTGCAGTGGGATCAGAAAATTGAAGAACGCTGCCGAGAGCGGCATGATCGCGAGGAAGATCATGGTCGTCCCGTGCATGGTGAAGAGCTGATTGTAGAACTCGGCCGACACGAGGTGCTGATTCGGAGCACCGAGCTGCGCGCGGATGATGATCGCCTCGACTCCACCGAACATGAAGAAGAAGAGCGCGGTGTAGAGGTACAGGATTCCGATGCGCTTGTGGTCTACGGTGCTGAGCCAGCTCCAGAGACCCGAATGTTCGCCCGAGTATTCGCCACCGTAGGCCGGGGCTGATATTGCAGTGCTTGCCAAGTCTTTTCTCCGGTTACTTCAGTGCGGTTAGATAAGCAACGATGTCGGCGATCTGCTGATCGCTGAGGCCGCCGTTCGCCAACGTGACTTTTGCTTTGAGAACGGGAT
>JBOHTB010000128.1:0-11486 GCA_050733435.1 Gemmatimonadaceae bacterium
GCTCCCGGCTCGCACCGGAATCGCAAGCGACTCGGTCGTGGCCCTGGCTCGGGCACCGGCAAGACGTCGGGCAAGGGCAACAAGGGAATCAAGGCACGCTCGGGGCATCACGGCCCGGGCGGCGGCAAGCCCCAGTTCGAGGGCGGTCAGATGCCGCTCACAAGACGCATCCCGAAGCGTGGGTTTACGAATATCTTTCGTGTAGAGCACCAGGTCGTCAGTCTTGACGATCTCGCTCGCCTTCCCGATGGAGCGGAAGTGACGGAAGAGACTCTTACGGAAGCAGGATTGATCCGCAAAGGCAAAGGGCCCGCCAAGCTTCTCGCCAACGGCGATGCCTCGAAGGGCGTCACGGTGCGTGGAATAAAGATGAGCGCAAGTGCTCGTCAGAAAATCGAAGCGGCCGGAGGCCGAGTAGAGAACTAATGGCGCAATCAGCACCCGCGCGGGCAGTCAGCAACATCTACAACACGCCGGAGCTGCGCGACAAGATCGCGTTCACGTTCCTGTGTCTCGTGATCTATAGAATCGGCGCGCACGTAACGGCGCCGGGAATCGACGTCGTCGCCCTCACTGACTTCTTCAACAATCAGGGAAAGGGCGGACTGCTCGGGCTCTACGACCTGTTCGTGGGCGGCGGATTGTCGCACGCGACGGTCTTCGCGCTCGGAATCATGCCCTACATCTCGGCGAGCATCTTCATCCAGATCGCCCAGGCAGTCGTGCCCACCATCGAGAAGATGCAGAAGGACGAAGAGGGCAGAAAGCAGGTGACCCAATGGACGCGCTACATCACCGTCATTCTCGCGGTGGTGCAGGGCTGGGGTTTCGCGCTCTTCACGGCGTCGCTCCAGAACGCCGTGATCAATCCCGGATTCTGGTTCAAGGTGCAGATGGTGACGGTCCTCACGACCGGCGCGATCTTCGTCATGTGGCTGGGCGAGCAGATCACCGAGCGCGGACTCGGGAATGGCGCTTCGCTGATCATCTTCTTTTCGATCGTCGAGCGGTTCTGGCCGGGAATCTTCGGCACGTTCGGCTTCGTGAAGACGCAGGCCGTCGGCCCTTTCTCGCTCGTGGTGCTTGGCCTTGTCATGGTGGGAGTTGTGGCCGGGACGATCGCTATCACGATTGCTGCGCGGCGCGTGATGATCCAGATCCCGCAGCGTACGATGGCGCGCGGCAGACAACGGGAAGCGGCCAAGAACTTCATTCCGCTCCGTATCAACGCGGCGGGCGTTATGCCGATCATCTTCGCGTCATCGGTGATCGTCGTCCCCGGAGCAGTCGCGCAGTTCAGCGGCAACGAGACCGCGCGCGTTTTCTCCGAGTACGTTCAGCCGGGCACCTGGCTCTACTACGTCCTGTCGGCGATTCTGATCGTCTTCTTCACGTACTTCTACACGTCGATCATCTTCAACCCCGTCGACATCTCGGAGAACCTGAAGAAGCAGGGCGGATTCATCCCAGGCGTGAAGCCGGGCGCAAGAACCGCGGAGTACATCGACCACGTCGTGTCACGAATAACGTTTCCCGGCGCGATCTTCCTGACCTTCATCGCGCTGCTGCCGGTCTTCATTGCCGACATGATCAACGTGCCTTTCAGATTCGGAGGAACCTCGCTCCTGATCGTGGTTGGTGTCGCTCTCGATACCATGGCGCAGGTAAATCAGCATCTCCTGCTGCGGAAATACGACGGCTTCATGAAGAAGGGTCGCGTGCGTTTCCGCGGCCGACAGGCGGGCGGCGCGTCGTACTAGGACGCGTCAGCGCTGATCTTGTCCAACATCTCCAGCGAACCATCGACTTCCCTTCGGAGGAGCCCAAAGCTCCTCCGAACTTTTTTCGCCAGTCATAGATCATGATCATCGTCCTCCTCGGCCCGCCCGGAGCGGGAAAGTGAACGCAGGCCGACAGGCTCGCCGATCGGCTCGGAATCCCGAAGATCGCGACAGGAGACGTGCTCCGCGCCGCCGTGCGTGATGGCACTAAGCGAGGCAAGGAGGCAAAGGCCTTCATGGATCGCGGCGACCTGGTACCCGACTCCGTGATTCTCGGCATCCTTCAGGATGTGATGAACTCCCCGGCAACGGCGAAAGGTGCGATTCTCGACGGCGCAGTTCGCACTGTGCCCCAAGCCGAAGGCCTGGGCATCATGTTGGCGGAGATCGGCAAGAAGGTCGACAAGATTCTGCTTTTCGATGTCGATGACGACGAGCTCGTGAACCGGCTCGGCAAACGCACCGTCTGCGAAGGTTGCCAAACACCTTACATGGGCCGGCCACCGGGAGACAGATGCGAGAAGTGCGGTGGCAGGCTGGTGCGGCGCAAGGACGACGAGCCGGAAGCGATTCGTAACCGGCTGGAAGTGTATCGTACGCAGACGGCGCCCGTTATAGATTGGTATGGCGACCACAAGATGAAAGTTCTCCGGATTCCGGGGGACGGTTCTGTGGATGACGTGACCGCGCGGGCGCTCGAGGCGCTGGGGGAAGCGGGAAGCGGGAAGCGGGAGGCGGGGAGCGGGAAGGCGGAAGCGGGAAGCGGGAAGCGGGAAGCGGGAAGTGGGAGGCGGAACGGGGGAGGCGGCAAGTGATTCAGATCAAGTCACAACGCGAGATCGACATCATGGCGCGTGGCGGCGAGATACTCGCCGCGACGGTGCGTTTGCTCGAGAAAAGCGTCCGGCCCGGCATGACTACCATGGATCTCGATCGGATCGCCGACGAATTCATTCGCAGCCATCCCGGAGCGACCCCTGCATTCAAGGGACTCTACAACTTTCCCGCGAGCATCTGCACATCGATCAATCAGGAGATCGTGCACGGGATTCCGTCGAAGAAGCGCGTCATCGAAGAGGGCGACATCGTCTCCATCGACATCGGCGTGAGACTCGAAGGCTACTACACTGATTCGGCGACGACAGTCGCGGTCGGCAAAGTCACCGACGAATCGAAAAAACTTCTCGACGTCACCAAGCAAGCGCTCGCCGCTGGAATCGAGGCGGCTACCGCCGAGAATCATCTCGGTGACATCGGAGCCGCCGTGCAGGGCGTCGTGGAGGCCGCCGGATTCAGCGTCGTGCGCGATCTCGTCGGACACGGGATAGGAGTCACCTTCCACGAGGACCCTCAGGTTCCCAACTACGGCAAGCCAAAACGCGGCGTCAGGCTCCAACCCGGGCTCACGATTGCGATCGAGCCGATGGTGAACGTTGGCGGCCCCGCGACGCGCACCATGCCCGATCGCTGGACCGTCGTGAGCGTCGATGGGACGCGCTCGGCGCATTTCGAGCACACGATCGCGATCACCGAAAACGGACCGCGGGTATTGACTGCGCTACCTGCTTAGCGCGTCGCTCTGAGGTACTTCGTGGTCTGACCGTTCCAGGTCAGTTGGAGCGTGTCTCCTGCCACGGCGAACTTGACGGCGCGATCCCCTCCGCCGTCTCCCATCAAGTGAAGCATGGCCGAATTTCCGGCAGTCGTGTAACTGCCCTTCAGAGTCCTGATGGGGACACGGAGGTGGAATCCGCCGTCGCGGGTGTACTCCTCGTAGGCTGCAGCGCCAGTGTAGTGCGTGTACGTCCACAGCCCGACGAGTGGATCATCTCCGGACGTGCCGGGTTTCGGAGCTGCGCCGACACGAGTCTCGCGCTGCTCTCTTCCATCTCGCGTGACGACTAACGTGTCTTTGGCAATGGCGATTCGTGCGGGCGGAAGGTCGCCATCGGGATTCGTGACGAAGAGGCTGTCGCCGCTCCGATGGTAGGTCATGTCGACCATCGCGCCGATGCTGAAGGTCATGGTGTTATCGGGAGCGAATGCGATGGTCGATCCGAGCCCGCCCGATGAACGGCTCAACGCTTCCCAAATTCCGATTATGGATCCGGATGCTGGAGTCGCGGTTTGCGCCGTGGCGATACACGGAAGGAGTAGTTGGGAAAAAACGAGAAGTCTTCGCGCCCGCAACCGCATTGTCCTGCCCACCGTCACAAGGAAAAGAGCTGGCACGCTCAGCCCGCGAGAGCCCTTTCGACGATCGAGCTTGCCGTCTCCGCAAGCGACGCCGCCTGCGCCACGAGCTGGTTCGCCTCATTTGCCAGAGGCGCACCCTTGGATTTGTCGTCGAGCGCCTGCACGTTCACGCGCACGTTGTACGCCGCACCCTTGCACGCAGCGTGCGCCAGGAGAGCAGCAACTCCCGCATCGGTCACGGCGTTGGCGTTTCCTTTTTCGGCGACGACGGCGGCCAATGCCGCAATCTGCACTGATGCGCGGGCTGTCTCCAGCGGGACCTCGGCCGCCTCGAGGAGCGCCGCGGTGATCGTCTCAGCTCTCCGCGCGGCCGCATCAGCAGGTTCTTTCGGAAGCTTGTACGCCGCGGAGACCGTCGCGTAAGCGTCCGCATCGCGCCTGACTAGCAAAGACAACGTGTTGCCGAGCGAAACGGCTTTGAGCGCGATCTCCTTCATCTCGGAATCCACGGCGGCGTATTTCTTTTTTCCGATTGTGAGACCAGCGACCATTTGTGTGAGCGCTGCGGCCAGAGCGCCGGCGTGGGCAGCGACGCTGCCGCCGCCGGGCACCGGGTTGGACGACGCCACCGATGCCAGAAACCCGCTCACGCTTTCACCGCCGCTCGCGACTTCTCGCACTTGTCGCTCGAGAACCTGCTTCGGCGTGAACTGACGAAGCTGGAGATGGCTCACTGCCGCGTCGAACAGTACGCGCTCGGGAACGAGCCCTACGATCTCGCTCCATGTGACGGACGCGCCTTCTGCTTCGGCTTTCATCTTCACGAAATCGAACGCGTTATGAAGCGGCGTCTTCTCAGTGTCGACGAGATTCATCGAGACCTGCGCCTGTCCGTCCACTTCGAGCCCCAAACCTTTTACGTACCGGAACCCGCCCGACGATCCGCGCACCGCTTTGGCGATGTTCTTGGCGATGGGCAGGTTCGTGGCCGGACCGAGGTAGATGTTATACGCCACCAGGAAGGGACGCGCGCCAATCGCAATCGCACCGCAGGTTGGATGAATTCGCGGCGGGCCGAAGTCGGGATTTCGCGCCGGATTCGTTCCCAGCTCCTCGCGAAGGCCCTCGAATTCGCCCCGACGCACGTCGGCAAGGTTCTCACGCGCCGGCGTCGAGGCAGCGCGCTCGTACAGGTACACTGGAATTTCGAGCTCGCGTCCGACACGTTCGCCCAAGGTGCGGGCGAGGGCAATGCAGTCCTCCATGGTCGAGCCTTCCAGTGGAATGAAGGGCACGACGTCCGTGGCACCGATGCGAGGATGCTCGCCAGTGTGTTTGCACAGATCTATCCGCGCGCTCGCGGCGCGAATTCCCTCGAATGCTGCATCGACGGCGCGTTCGACCGGCGCGACGAAGGTGATCACCGATCTGTTGTGAGATTCGTCGGAGGAAACGTCGAGGACCGAGACGCCGTCGACCGATGCGATCGCATCGCGTATCGCGTCGACAACGTCGCTCCGGCGACCTTCCGAAAAGTTCGGAACGCATTCCACCATCTTCATCGAGCCAGTTCCTTGCTCATGTTCGCGCGTTTTATGGTTTGCAAAAGCCAGGTGTGCATCGCCGGGTTTCCCGCGACGAAAGCTCCCGCGACCGGTCGCGCGGGGTTCCCCTCGATGTCGGTGACGATTCCGCCGGCTTCCTGAACCAGCAGGAGTCCAGCGGCGACGTCCCACGGCGCGAGGACGAGTTCCCAGAAGGCATCGAAACGTCCGCAGGCAACATTCGAGAGATCGAGTGCCGCCGATCCGGCGCGCCGAATCCCCGCGGTGCCCCGCGCAACCAAGCTGAACTGGTCGAGGTACTGTCGCAACTCCACCAGCGACTTGAAGGGGAAACCGGTCCCGATCAGCGAGCGCGCAGGCTCTCGCAGGGACGAGACCTTGATTGATTTCCCGTTCAGAAAAGCGCCGCCACCGCTCGTTGCCGTGAACTCGTCGGCATTGACGACGTTGAGCACGACGCCCGCGCAAAGAGATCCGTCGCGAACGACTGCTATCGATACCGAGTACTCGGGGTAACCGTGGAGAAAGTTCGTCGTGCCATCCAGCGGGTCGGCAATGACGACGGTGCCCGACGTGGAAAGGACATCAGGCGTTAGCTCTTCGCCGAGTATCGTGGCGTCGGGAAGCCGGCGCAGAACGATATCGGAGATCTTGCGCTCGGAGCTCTTGTCGACGTCGCTGACGAAATCGGATCGCCCCTTCGACTCCCAAACGAGCTTGTCACGATCCGCCGTGGCATCGCGGATCACTGCGGCACCGGCGCGCGCTGCCTCGAGAGCAACGTCGAGAAGCTCCTGATTCCCCAAACCAGTTCCGGAAATTGCTTGCGACTCCTCTCTCACGCTCTTTAATTTCGCGCAATGTCCCGCATCTTCAGCGGCATTCAGCCCTCCGGCTCACTGCACATCGGAAATTACCTCGGAGCCGTCAAGAACTGGGTTGATCTGCAGCACAAGTATGAGTCGCTTTTCTGCGTAGTCGACTACCACGCGATCACGCTTCCGTACGAGCCCGCCGATCTGCGGACGCGGACAGCCGATATAGCTATGTCGCTTCTCGCCGCTGGACTGGATCCCGCGAAATGCACGCTCTTCGTGCAATCGATGGTCCCGGAACATACCGAGCTCGCCTGGATATTCAACACTCTCACGCCGCTGGGTGAGCTCGAGCGCCAGACGCAGTTCAAGGATAAAGCGAGTCGCGAAGAAAGCGTTCCGGCGGGGCTGCTGAATTATCCGGTGCTTCAGGCGGCTGACATTCTTCTGTATCGCGCCGAGCTGGTACCGGTCGGAGAAGATCAGCTCCAGCACCTCGAGCTCTCGCGGGAGATCGCGCGCAAATGGAACGCGCGGTTCGACGTTCCCTCAACGCACACGCGCAAACCCGCGCAGGCCGCGCAGGCCCACGCAGGTTTTTTCCCCGAGCCCAAGGGGCTTCTGACGCCGACACGCCGCATCATGGGACTCGACGGACAAGCCAAAATGTCCAAGTCACTCGGCAACACCGTCGAGCTATTGGAGTCTCCGGAATCGATTTGGGGAAAATTGCGACCCGCTGTTACCGATCCGAAGCGCGTGCGCCGGTCGGATCCAGGGACGCCCGAAGTCTGCAACATCTATCATCTGCACAAAGCGTTCAGCCCGGCCGAGACCGTGGAGCACGTTGCTGTTCAGTGCCGAAGTGCGGGCTGGGGATGTCTCGACTGCAAGAAGGTTCTGCACGAGTCGATGGAAAAGGAGCTCGCGCCAATTCGGCGGAGGGCGCAAGAGATCGCAGCCGAGCCGCAAAGAGTCAAAAAAGTGCTGGCTGCAGGCGCCGAACACGCGCGATCGATCGCCAGCGAGACGATGCGCGAAGTGAAAGATAAGATGGGCCTTCTGTAGCACCGGAAATGGCGGAAGCCGGGCCGGTTGACCGCGCGAAGGATCTCGTGGAAGGACTCGCCCGAGGTCCACGCTTTTCCGGAAGCGAGGGCGAAGCGGCAGCGCGAGCTATTTGTGTCGAAGAACTGAAGAGGGCGGGCCTCGAATGTACAGAGCGTCGCTTTGAGTATTCGGAGTGGCCGGGCAAATGGGGAATTCCAGTCGCGGCAGCGGTTCAGGTTGCGACGATTCTGACCGTGGCCGGGACGGCGGTTGGTCATGGACCACTGCTCGCACTTGTGCTCGGTGGCGCCTTGTACGTTGCGTTGTTTCTCGCATCCTCAGACGCCAGGCGTCGCTGGACGCAGGCATTTCCCTTTATTCGATCCGAGTCCGTGAATCTCGAGGCTCGCCGCGGTGATCCGAAGGTCTGGCTCGTTGCGCACCTCGACTCGAAATCGCAGATGGTGCCAATGCTCGTTCGGATCGCGAGCTCGATCGCGCTGACGGTCGCGACCGTGATCGCCGCGGTTGCGCTGCTGATATCTCTCGCTCACCCCGTCGAGGCCAGGGGCTTCTGGAGGGTCATGGAGTTCGCCGCAGTCCTCGTGGGTCTGCCATCGATGTTCTGCTTTGTACGGGACGATTCACCCGGAGCAGTCGACAACGCGAGCGGAGTCGTGTCCGTACTACTTGCTGCGCAGATGATTCCCCCTTCACTGGATATCGGGGTGCTCATCACGAGCGCGGAGGAGCTCGCTCTTGCTGGTGCGCGGGTGTGGTCTGCCGGCGCGAAGCCCGGCCTGATAGTGCTCAATTGCGACACAATCGATGACGCCGGCGGCTGGCGCTTGATGTATACGTCGTCCCGCCCGCGCAGAATCGAGAAAGCGGCGCGAGC
Source organism: Gemmatimonadaceae bacterium (assembly GCA_050733435.1). Lineage (GTDB taxonomy): Bacteria > Gemmatimonadota > Gemmatimonadetes > Gemmatimonadales > Gemmatimonadaceae > UBA4720. The sequence continues at coordinate 8,306 of JBOHTB010000128.1, forward strand.
GGTCTCAGCCTCGAGAAACTGCGAACTGCCCATTCGCAGGCTCATTCCGGGCATTCTCGCCGACAGCGTCGCGTTCGCGGATCGGGGGATCGAATCTATCACGCTGAGCCGGGGAACGCTCTCGACTCTCGCGCGCGTGCATACACGGCGCGATACTTCCAATGTGCTCGCCGCGGGTGGGGTGAGCGAGGCTGGCACTCTACTGGCCGCCTTAACCAGGGAACTGATCTGATGCCGCTAATTATTCTTGCGGTTGTAATCGTACTATCGCTGATCCTGATCGTCCTTGGTATGCCGGGGCTGTGGATTATGGTGGCCTCGGCCGTCACCTACAACCTTGTAGTGAAGGGCGACCCGATTGGTTGGTTCACTCTGGTTGCGGTGGCGGTTCTGGCACTCGTGGCGGAGCTGTTGGACTTCACGATGACGGGCCGATACGCGCGAAAGTACGGAGGCTCCCGCCGCGCCGGGTGGGGTGCAATCATCGGTAGCATCGTCGGCGCGATGGTCGGATTTCCCGTGCCGATCGTAGGGCCAGTAATCGGCGCGTTCGTTGGATCTTTTCTCGGCGCATTGGTGGCCGAGCTGACGGGCGGTGCTTCTGCGGGCGCGTCGACGCGAGTTGCCACTGGAGCATTGATCGGCCGCGTGGTATCTACAGTTCTGAAGATCGGCATCGGTTTCACAATCGGAATCTGGATTTTCATCGCAGCAGCCAAATGATCGAAGGATGACAATTTCTCAATGACACCAGGCGAAGGCGCAGCGGAAAAAGCAGAACCGTCTCCGGTAGATGGGACGGAGGGCAAATACGTCTATTGCATCATCCGCCTCGACCGATCGCGTGAGTTCGGAGAGATCGGAATCGGTGGCGGGGCGCGCGTGTACACCGTCAGGTACAAGGATCTTGGCGCTGTCGTTAGCGACACTCCCATCGTCATCTACGATCCCACGCGGGAGAATGTGCTCGCGCACGAATTCGTCAACGAGACGGTGATGCGCGAGTTCACTCTCATACCGATGTCGTTCGGGACCGTGTTTCGCTCCGAGAAGGACGTCGGCGCGCTTCTCCGGTCGACCTATCAGGCATTCACGGACGTGCTCGAGAAGATGCAGGACAAGATCGAGTTCGGGCTAAAGGTGCTCTGGGATCGCGACAAGGTCGTCGCCGCCATCGAGCAGGAGAACGACGAGATCCGCCGTCTGAAGGACGAGATCACGCGCAACGCCGCGTCGTCTACCTATTTTGCCCGGATGCAGCTGGGTCGCCTTGTCGAGGCAGCGATGGAGGAAGCGAGCAACCGGTACGTGACGGATGTCCACGAGCAGCTCAAGGACGTATCAGTTGCCAGTCGAAGCAACAAGGTCATAGGTGACCGCATGATCCTGAACGCGGCGTTCCTCGTCGACCGGAAGGCGGAAAAACCCTTCGACGAAAAAGTGAAGGCGATCAGCCGCCAGTACGAGGATCTCCTCACCTTTAAATACACAGGACCGTGGCCGCCATACAACTTCGTCAACATCAAGCTCAAGCTCGAGAAAGCAACCTGAGTCTTTGACGATATGGGACTTCTTACCAACATTCTCCTGGCGCCGTTTCTCAGCCCGATCTACGGAACCCGGTGGACACTCGACAAGGTGGATCGAGTGGTTCGCGAGGAGCTCACCGACGACACGCCCATCAAGGAGGATCTGATGGCGCTCCAGATGCAGCTCGAGATGGGCGAGATCGACGATTCGGAGTACGTGCGGCGCGAAGCCGAGATCATGCAGCGGCTTCGGGAAGTGCGTGAATGGCGCGAGAGATTCGGCATGTCGATGAGCGGCGGCCCGGTGCGCGTCGCCGGCGACGAAGAAGCCGAGTAGCGCATCACGGGCGACTCCGATGTTGAGCGACTGTGCTACGTCTACGGGGTCGTACGCTCATCGACCGAGGTGGAAACAGCGCCGAGCGGAATCGACGGCGGACCGGTGACCTTGATCCCCAACGGTGAAGTCTCGGCGCTGGCCACGTCGGTTAGCGCGGACGACTACGCGCCCGCGAAAGTCGAGGCGCTGACGGCGGATGTGGATTGGGTGAGTGAGCGCGCGGTCGCGCACGACAGGGTGCTCACCTGGGCGTCGGATGCTGGACCGGTAATTCCATTCCCGATGTGGACCCTGTTCCGCGATTCCAAGGCAGTGAAAGCGATGCTCGCGAAACGCCTCACTGAGCTCCAGCAGACTTTTACTCGCATCGCGGATGGAAGGGAATTCATCGTTCGTGTCTACGTTCAGCCGGGAGTGCTCAAGGATCACCTCGCCGACCACAGCGACGAGCTCACGCGCCTCGAGGACCAGGTGGCGGCAGCATCGCCGGGCCAACGATACCTCCTCGAGCGCAAGATCGAAAATCTGCGTCGCGATGCAGGTCGCGGTGTGACGGTGCAGGTATCCAACGAGATCCACGACGCGCTAAGGGACGTAGCGGTCGAGTCGGTGCGCGAGCAGCCCGTGAACTCCGGTACGCCGCGAGAGCAGGGTCGCGCAATCCTGAACGCATCGTTCCTCGTGCCGTCGCACCGAGTCGTCGACTTCCAGCGCACTCTCACCGGGATGGTCAACAAGTACGAGCCATCGGGCTTCAAGTTCGATTTCACTGGTCCGTGGCCCCCGTATCACTTCGTCGGTCGGCGCGACACGTGAGCCTCGATGATTTCTTCGGCGACGAGCGACTGGACCTCTCGGAGGTGCTTAGCCACGTACTCGACAAAGGCGTGGTGCTCAAGGGCGAGGTAATGCTTGCCGTCGCGGATATCGATCTCGTCAGGCTGGACCTGGGATTACTTCTGACCGGTGTCGCGACCGTCCTGGAAAAAAGGAGACGCGAGGAGCGCCGTCATCTTCCCGACGCGTCCGGCCCTTCCGAAGTTGCGGCGACAACCGCGTCGGGCTCGACGATGGAAAGTCAGGTCGCCCCGTCCGGCTCGACGATGGAAAGTCAGGTGGCGGACAGTCTGGAGGCGCCCCGCTCGGTTCCAGTCACACCGCTTGAAGCAGTTGCAGAAGGACTCCCTCCGCGTCTTAATACGGACCCGGATAAAGTCGAGAACGGGCTCGCCAGACTCGTCTTGACGTTGATTGAAGTATTGCGTAAGGTCCTAGAGCACCAGGCAGTTCGGCGAATGGAGGGAGGACATCT
>JBOHTB010000129.1:0-31298 GCA_050733435.1 Gemmatimonadaceae bacterium
GATGAGCTCGGGAGTTTTTATCAGCGGTCCGGTGGGTTCCTCGCCTTCTGCTCCCTGCTGGACCAAATCAGCTACCAATTGTAGATCCCTTTCGGGATTTGGATTTTCCACTCGCACTTCCCCCGCAGCCGCCAATCCCCCGCGCGTCAATCTTTCGCGCAGTCGAATCCAAACTCTAGAGCTTCTGTAAGGGGCAAGTCACATGCCCCCTTACAGCTCAGGTTCCAGTGGTTTCGGATCCGCCTTCGCCAGGGACGTCATCGCGGCCAGGCGGATTGACTCGCGGTCCGACCGTCACATCGGCTGGCTGCTCTCCGGGAGCGCCGTGCCCATCCCGAGCCGGATCGCTCACTCCCCGAATCGCTCCGTCACGCAGGCTTGAATTGCCCAGGAGATTATGACCTTGCATTTCTTCGGGGCTCATCGGGTCATCCGCGCTCGCAGCGGTACTCTCGACCCACTTCGATTTCCAGCCGCGGCGGCTCGCCGAGTCCTGATTTGGCCTGTTCTTTCCCTGCGGTTGATCGTTCCCAGGATCGTCATTCGGCATGTGTGCGCTCCGTAGCTCTTGACCGTGACCCGGTGACCCGGTGACCCGGTGACCCGGTGACCGCCGAGTTCCGATGGGAGAGAGGCATAGGCTATGCCTGCTATAAGCGAATCACTATCAGATGCGAGACATCGATGACCGACAGAAATCGCGAGCGAGAGGCAGACATTCCCACTGGCACCGACGAAATGGCGGGAGAGAAATCGCGAAGCGACAAAGCCGCGGAGAAGAAGGCGAGCGAATCCGATTCGCGCGACACGCCGAATCCACCGCGCACGACAAACGGCAATTTTACCGCTCCGAAATTCGGTTCAGCCGGCAGCGGCGGAGCGGAGCTAGAGCCGGGCCCGGAGCGCGACTGAGTCGGCGTTCGGCGTAGACTCCATGTGAAATGAGGGCTCCCGCGTCGGCCCTCACTCGCGTCATTGCTCCCCTACTTCAGGAACTCCACAGGGCGCCCGATCGTCCACGGCACCTTCGCGGCATCGAGACCCGCGTTCAGCGCGGGAATCTGTTTTTGCAGAAGAGCGTTGATCCGGTTCACTTCGCGCTGGAGATCTGAGGTTGCGAGGGTCAGAGTCGAGCGCTGCAATTCCGTTGGCGACGATGTAACGTCTCCGATCTGTTCGGCAACGCTGTTGACGCGCTCCTGTATGGAAGGCTCATCGGTTTTTCTGTCGTCAGCGGATGCTTCGGATTCCGGGTCGCCCCGCAGCTTCTTGAGGATGTCGCCGATCTCCTTGTCGATCGCATCTGCCTGTTTTGTCAGTGTATCAGGCGCGGGGTTGGATTTGAGAGCCGTCTTCACGTCGGCGATCTGTTCCTTGAGCTGCTCGGCGGTTCGGACAGCAGCCTGGACGGTCGCCTGAAGACGGCCGGTGCTGACGCGCATGTCGTAGAGCGCGCGTGAATCCGCGGCGTTCATCGGAACCAACGGATCGGATCGAACCTCGATTGGCGTTTCAGTGACGACTGCCGCGTTAGATCCGGATTTTACTGTCAAACGTGCGGTGTAGCGTCCGGGCAATACGAACGCTCCGGACGGCTCGCGCTGCCTGAATTGCTGCTGACCAGCTTCATTCGCGGGCCGACGCACCGTGTAAGGCGGCGCTCCACGCAAATCCCAGGTGACGCGATGCATCCCGCGCTTCTTGTTGGCCGTAAGATCGCGAACCCGATTGCCGTTCGCGTCGTAGATGGCGAGTGTGGCGTCGCCCGCTTTCGGCAAAGAATCGCGAATGAAATACGTGACGATCGCGCCGAAGGCCGGATTGGGTGCCGCGAATTCCCGGTCCCCAGTCGCGCCTGCGCCTCTCTCGCCGCCGGGGATGGAACTGTTCGGGTTGTACTCAGTCGCCGCTTTCACCGGGAAGAGATACGTGCCGACGCGGTTCGCCTCGCCGAGCTTTTCGAGCGGAGTGATGTCGTCGATGATGTAGATCCCTCGCCCGTGAGTGCCGATGATGAGATCGTGCTCCCTCGGCTGAATGGCGATGTCGTGGACCGCCACGGTGGGCAGATTGTATTTGAGCTGCGTCCACGTGTTGCCGCCGATCGCGGAGAAGAATGCGCCGAACTCGGTGCCGACGAAGAGAAGATTCGGCTCGTTGTATCCCTCGCGAATGACATGAACCGATCCGCTGGCGGGAAGATTCCCAGTGATGGGAGTCCAGTGCGCGCCGTAGTCCTCGCTCTTGATGACGTACGGCTTGAAGTCGTTGTTGCGATGGTTGTCGAGCGTGGCGTACACCAGCCCTTCCCGGAATCGCGATGCAACCACTCGACTCACGTAAGTCTGGTCCGGCACGCCCGGAAATTTCGTGTACCTCGTCCAGTTTGCGCCGCCATCGCGCGATACCGAGATCACGCCGTCGTCGGTGCCGACATATAGCACTCCCTGACGCACCGGTGACTCGTCGATAGTGCTGATATTTCCGTATTCCGCGGTGCCCTGGTGGCGCGCGATAGCATCGCGAGGCCAGATCTTCCCCATCACCGGAAGGCTATCTCGATTGAGCTGCTGCGTGAGATCGGGGCCGAGGCGAGTCCACGCGTCGCCGCGGTTGGTGCTCTTGAAGAGATAGTTCGCGCCGAAATAGATCGTGTTGTGATCGTACGGTGAGATGAGCATCGGCGAGCTCCAGTTCCACCGGTACGGTCGCGTGCCGAACGCTGGCAGCGGCTTGATGGTTTTTTGTTCGCCAGTCCTGACGTCGAAGCGTACGATGTCACCGCCCTGTGATTCGCCGTAAACGGTATTGGGGTCGACCGGATCGATTTGCGCGTAAAATCCATCGCCTCCCGTTGTTTGAATCCAGTCGGCGTTCGTTATTCCCTGGACGTTTCGCGTCTGACTCGGGCCGCCCCAGCTGCTGTTGTCCTGGAGCCCGCCATACACATAGTAGAATGGCTCTCGCATGTCGGTCGCGATCGCATAGTACTGCGAGATCGGAAGATTGGGAACGAAATCGACCGTCTTGCCACGATCGCGGCTGATGTACACCCCACCATCGCACCCGATGATGAGATGGTTTGGATCGGTCGGATCGATCCACAGCGCATGTTGATCCGAGTGCGCGCCACGGGCGGTGCTCTGAAAAGTGCGACCGCCGTCCGTCGAGACCTGCAGGGGGACGCCCATGAAGTAGACGCGATCAGGATTGCCGGGATCGACCCGGATCTGTCCCATGTACCATGGATACGAGAATCCTTTGCCCATCTTCTGCCAGCTCGCTCCATAGTCGTCGGAGCGATACACGCTTCCTTCGGTGTTGCCCGTCGCCGCTCCGGTGCCGGTGACTTTCGTTTCGATCGTTGCGTAGACAACGTTGGGATTCGATCTGCTGACGTCGAGGCCGATCCTTCCCACGTCGCCGGTCGGCAAACCCTCGGTGAGCTTTGTCCATGTGTCGCCGCCATCGATGCTTTTCCAGAGTCCACTGCCGGGGCCACCACCGACGTAGCTGTACGGACGTCGCTCGCGCTGGAACGAAGCCGCGTAAATCACATTCGGATTTGTCGGATCGAAGATCACGTCGGTGAAGCCGGTGTGGATGTCGATGTTCTTGACATTCTTCCAGGTTCGACCACCGTCGGTCGTTCTGAAGAGTCCGCGATCACCTCCGGCTCCCCAGAGCGGGCCGGGCGCCGCTACGAAAACGATCTCGGGGTTCACTGGATTGACGATGATGCGCCCGATGTGCTCGGACTTGCGGAGACCCATGTTGGTCCATGTCCGGCCCGCGTTCTCGGATTTATAAACTCCGTCTCCCCACGACGAGCTACGCTGGTTGTTCGCCTCTCCCGTACCGACCCAGATGATGTCCGGATTGCTCGGCGCTACCGCGATGTCGCCAATCGACGCGGAGCTCTGATGATCGAAGATAGATTCCCAGGTCGTCCCGCCGTTCGTCGTCTTCCAGACGCCGCCCGATGCGGAAGCGACGTAGAAGATTTCGCCGAGTCGTTCACCAATTTGGGATTTCGGCCCCTCGGGAACGGCGAAATCGACGACGCGCCCGCTGGTTACCGCGGGTCCTATCGATCGCCACGGCAATTCCGCGAGGCGCGCGGAATCGGCGTCGAAGGCGACGGGAGTCGTTTTCCCCTTGGGAGCTTGGGGGGAAAGTAAAGAAGGAAGGCACGCGAACAGTGCGATCGCGAGCGAGTAGCGCGAGGACGGGTGCGGCATCGATTGGTGGTGAGGGACGGGATAATCTCATTCACGGCCCGACGTTTTGCCAACCAGATTTGCTGACCGGGCTATCAGGGAGTCGACGGCGACGCCATCGCGGCGACATCGACGTCGATGTTGATAGAGGCGCCATTCCATGTCTGCGTAGTCTCGAGAATGCCCTGCCACACGCTCGCAAACGCAAAGCCCACCTGATCCGGAGATTTGTCCAGCGAGAATCCCTCGGTGCTCGCCACCCAGAAAACGGCGGACCCGGAAATGTTCATGTCTGCGTACGCCTGACTCGCGCCCTGGTGTATCGCAGCCGCGTTGGACTTGGCGACATAGATGCCCGGCCTGAATCGGCCGTCGGCCAGAACCTGCTGGATCCAGGCGCGGTAGTACGCGTCCATGGATGCAGGAATGACATCCATGTGCTCGATATCCAAATAGATCACAGTACCGTTGGGGAATCCTTCCGACGCGGTTTTCGATATCGCATCGATCGCGTCGATGCCGCCCTGTTCGGCGGAGAGGAGTGTTCGGGAGCACGTGACTGCTCCCGCTTCGAGTTGCGCGCGCGTCGGTGGCACCATGATCCCTGCTCGTGCCGGGGGAAGCGAATCGTCAGGACTGCGCATTGCTCTCGCCGAGCTGCCGTCGATGAAAGGCACTCCATCGAATGTCTGCTGTCCGACGTAGAGTACGGCGAAGCCCCAACCCATCGACGTCAATGTCGAGCGTTTTCCCATCCAGGACGCATCGCGGTGGCACGGAGCCGCCAGATAGTATCCCACCCACTCATAGGGAGAGCCGGGTTTGAGCCACGCCGTCATTGCGGCGTCGCCGGGATAGAGACTCGTATCGAAGCCGGCGTGACTCGAGCCGCCGGGATTGGGAATGGGTTCGGGATTCGTGATGCCGCGATCCGAGCATGCAGTGAGCGCGAGCGCCATGGCGAGCACGGTCGCGCCCCGCCGATGCATCGCTTGCAGCAAAACGTGCCCCGTCGTACTCTGCGTCATGCGCCCGGTAGTAGTGGTGATTGCCGCGTGTCTGGCTCTGTTCTCAAACACCTTGCCGGCCCAGAAAGATTCGGTCAACCGGCCCGTCGGAGACGCAACGCTTCCCCGCTCCTGGATCGTGCCTATCGGAATCGGTCTCTCGGTCGCTTTCGACGAGGAGGCACGCGAAGGAGCGCTTCAAAGTCATAGTCGCGCACTTGATAACCTAGCGAAATCGGTAAATCCCATCGGAACGGCACGTCGTCTGGTACCCGCGATGGCTATCACTTATGTCGGCGCTCTGGTTGGTCACGACCGACCGTTAGCGGACGGCACGTTGAGGACAGCAGCCGGTTACGCCGCGGCTGACCTGGTCGAATCCGCGCTCAAGCCTCTCGTTGGACGAGAGCGTCCACATGCGGGGGGCAATTCGCGTCGCTTCCGTCCCCTCACCAACGACGGGGACTGGCATTCCTTCCCGTCCGCACACGTCTCACACATTGCGTCGATCGTCGAAGCGGTATCGCAGCAAACGCAGTCTGCTCCCATTTCAGCCGTCGGCGACCTACTGGTGTCGCTCGTCGGGTGGGATCGAGTGTATGAGGATCAGCACTGGACGAGCGACGTTGTCGCGACGGTGGTCCTGAGCTCGGTGGTGAGCGGGGCGACAGTGAGGTGGCTCGAGAACCACCATCTTTCGATGTTGTCGCTGGGGGGCGGTCAAAAATTCAATTGCGGAAGCGCGAGGTCAACGCGTTAAGCCGGCGGGTGACCCAGAAGTGCGAGCTTTGTCTTTAGGCCCAGCTTCCAGCTTAAGCTTCCTGCTGCCAGCCCGGAGCTGCCAGCGACCAGCGGCGGGCACATTTGACTTTTCATATTTGCGTTTGAAATGCGGAAGAACGCGGTCCTTCACGCACATGGAACTAAAAGTTCGAAAACCTAAGAACGCCAAGCCGACAAGTCTCCTTGTCTGCAGCTGACGGCTGGTCGCTTCGGGCTGGTAGCAGGCAGCTTAAGCTGGAAGCTTGGGGGGCGCTAACAGAATTCTGAACTATCTCGGCGATGGAAGCGTCACCAAAACCGAGGTCGTCAGCAGCACCAGCGCCGCAAACGTGAGCTCCATCCTCGACGATCGCCGGATCGTCTCTTCGGAGCCTTCGACACCCAGTGAGGGTCGCACGCGTCTCCAGTTCCAGCCGCCCAGCACGACGACGGTCAGAACGAAAACGAGCTTGATCATGAGCGTAATGCCGTAGCTCGACGTGTAGAGCGCCGAGAAGCGCTTGAGGTGAAGCCACGCCGTAGTAAGCCCGGTGAGCGCGACGATGCTCGCCGCCGTCAGCGCCAGCGGTGAGAACGAGTTCACGAGATCCGCCACCAGAACCGCACGTTGCCGACCGGCAGTGGAGCTTCGGATCACGCCGTGTATTCCCACAATGGCGAGGATGAGGAGGGTGCCGAGCCACGTTGACGCGGCGAGCACGTGCACGGCGTTCACTTTGCTGGCAAGCTTTCCCGTGTAAACGGGCTGGAGCGTGATAAGCACGACCCCGATGGAAGCGAGAAATCCAGCCGAGGCCGGGTGTTGCGCGAACGAGCACGAAGCCAACGAATGCGAGCGCCAGCATCGCGAGCTTGAATTCGAGCGGATGCAGATTTCTCGGAAGCGTAGCTGCAAAGGATTTGCCCTCGGCAATCGACTGCACGTACGGGCCGCCGAAGTAGGCCAGCATGAGAAGCAGAACGCCGACGATACCAAGCATCGCGGCTTTGTCGGCGCGTAGAATCGCGTGGGCCTCGTCGGTCATTCCCCGCAGACGTCTGACGATTCCGTAGCGAAATCCGATGGAGCCCACCGCGAAGAAGTAGCCAACGAATTCGACGAGACTCGTTAACGCTTCCCTGTAGCTGAATCCTGGTGGTGGACCACCGGGCCCCCTGCCTGGGGGACCGGCGTGTTGAGCGGTTTGTGCGGCAGCCTGAAGGAGGCCCGCAAAGTTCGTCACGGGGATTTTCTCCCAAGCAGTGATGAATCGTAATGGGCGAGCAGATCCGCTGGTCCGTCGTAGATCTCGGCAGCTCCCTCGAGATGTCGATCATCCCGTCCGCCCGACCGGAAACCAATTATCCGTATGTGCGCGCGGGACGCCGCTTCCACGTCGTACGGCGTATCGCCTATCATGACAAGCTCGTGCGGCGGAATCTCGCTTTCCGTGATCGCCGCGTGGACGATGTCGGGATCCGGCTTCGAGTGCTCGGCGTCGCTGCTGGTGGCTTTCTCCTCCATCAAATCATCGACGCCCCGATGAGCGGTCTTACAACATCGAATGGCACCTCGTAGCCAGCTTCCGCGAACGTGTCCACCCAGGACTCAGCGTGCGCGTCGTTGCTGTCCAGGAGCGTGCCGTCGATGTCGAAGATCACGCCGTGAAGCAGTGACCTACTGGAGCTTCTTCTGATCCGCTTCCGCGAGTGTCAGGTGTCCCTGTATCACGGGCGCTGCTTTTTGAATCAGGTTCTTCAGCTCGGCGGTCTGGGTCTGTGCCGCTGCCTTTGTCAGAAGATCCAGCACTGCCTTGTGCGCATCCACCTCGGCGTCGATGTAGGCCTTGTCGAAGTCCTTGCCCTTGGCAGTTGAATTCAGCGTGTTCGTCTCGTTCGACGCCATCGACGTGACTGGGTCGTCGGACGGTGCGGCTGGCGTGATGTTCAGCTTCTTGGCCAGCGCCTGGCCCTGTGAGCGAAGCTGATGGTGATCGTGGATCATCCGCTTGGCGAAAGCGCGGACGGCAGATGAAGTGCCTTTGGTCGCGGCGATCGCGGCCGCCGAGCTGTCGGCCATATTGGCTTCGTCGAGGAGTGCGACGATGTTGGCATCACTCCAGCTACCGCTGGTGCCAGTCGAGCTTGCGGCCATTCCCGTGGTGTCCATGCTCGACGTGGTGCTGGATGAGGCGGCAGTGGTGTCGACGCCGTAGTTCTCCTTCTTGCTGCATGCGGCGACGGCGAATGCCAGGGCCAGCACTGCCACTCCTAATCTGGGTACAGCCATTTGTCCCTCCCCTTTCCTGGGCCAAGAAAAAACCGCTCCGACGATCGAGGCGGCTTTGGTCGTTTTGTGGGAGGCATCAGGGCAAAAAGCGTACGCATGTGGCTTCCAAACGTATATTTGCCTTTCCCTGTTTCCCCTTACCGGCGTCGAGCCCGAAGCCAGATCACGGACATGAAGAGTTCAGCAGCGGTTCGCTCGCTGCCGCGATTTGTCGCGGCTTGCCTGGTCACTGCGGTAGCGTGTGCGCCAGCGGGCGTCGCGCATTCACAGGTGAGCGCGTTACCGCCCGTTCGCGCCGACACCACAGCACTACGACGCGTACTCGACTCGATCGCCGATGCACACCACGGCGTTGTCGGCTACAGCGTCATAGATCTGGAAAGCGGCGAGCGCATCAGCAGACGCGGGGACGAAACCTTTCCGACGGCGAGTCTGATCAAGGTCGCGATACTCGTGACGATTTACGATCTCGTCTCGAAGGGACAGCTCTCGTTGGATGACCCGCTTACGGTTCTGAAGATCGACCAGGTGCCTGGCTCGGGCGTCGTCCAGTTCCTCCACAATGGTACGATCCTGACGGTTCACGATGCGGCATGGCTCATGTCGACGATCAGCGACAACACCGCCACGAACCTTCTTCTCGACCGGATCATCATCCGGAGAGTGTGGGACAAGATGGATTCGCTTGGCCTGCATCACACCCGCGTCCACTCGAAGACCTTTCTGCGCAGCTCGAGCGTGGCCCTCGACAGCTCGGCGAAGTACGGCTTCGGCGTAACGACACCGAACGAGATGGCGCATTTGTTCGAGCTGCTGGCTCAGGGCAAGGCTGTGAATCCTTCCGCCGATTCAGCGATGCTGGACATCCTCGAGCACAACGTCACCGACTTCATGCTTCAACGGTATGCCGGTGGAGCGAGGGCAGCGCACAAGGACGGCGAGACGAACGAGGTGAGGACCGAGTGCACTCTATGGTATTTGCGCAACCGAGTCATCGCCTGTGTGATGACGAAGGAGAACAAAGATCAACGCTGGATCCTGGACAACGAGCCGCAGCTGACGATGGCAAACATGGGCCTGGCGATCATCAACGCGTTCGGCGGCGTGCCGCCCGCGCCAGCCGAACCCTAGTCGTTGATTCTCCGGGCACATGGATCGCGGGCAATGATTCAATCTGTGGAGAGCGAATCGCAGCTCAGTGGCCGGTTCGTTCCACCGTTTTACCCGTAAAGTTCTCGGTGCTCAGATCTTTGGACGATAAGGATCGCACGTAGGCAGTGAGCATCCATATCTGATCGTTGGTGATTCGTCCGCCCCATGCTGGCATTCCATCGGGGCGTCCCTGATAGATGGACTCGAAGACTTCCGCGGGCGATCCACCAAAATGCCAGCGTCCATCCTGGAAGGACGGCGCCACGGCGCCCGAGCCATCGGCGCCGTGACAGTCGAGGCAGTTATAGGCGATGAAAAGCTGCGCACCGGTGGCTGTCGCTTTCTTGTCTCCTTCGTACGGATTCCTGATCACAACAGGTTTGACTGCGAGCGGAAAACCAGGCGGAAGATTTTCCTCGTGCTGGACGAACTGGAGACTATCGCCGGCGACGAGGTAGTGACTGACGTCCGCGGAATCACGAGAGCCAGCGGACGTGGATGAGGCGGAGCTTGCAGATGCAGCCGCAACAGATGTGTCGCCCGCTCGAACCGCCGCATTCCGGCAAGCGAGCATAGAAAGAGCTGCGACAAGTCCATAAGGCAGGATCAGGGAGCGGAGCCTCATTCTATCAGGCAGCTGAAGTTGCGAATCAAAGAGAAAAGACAAAGAGCTCTCCTCCCCAACTGGTCCATCTGCTGATGTCGGGCAACGTAGTTCCTCTCTCGCGAACATCGTACGGCAGATTCGCGGCGACGTCACCGGCGATCAGAAGTCCCATGTCGCCGCCGATTCCCGCGTAGATCGCCACGTACTCCTTGCCGTCCGGCCCCGTGTAGGCGACGGGATTTCCGACCACGCCCGAGCCGACCTTGAATTGCCATAGAACTTTTCCGTTGCGAGCGTCGACAGCCTTGAACCATCCATCCAGAGTTCCGTAGAACACCACTCCACCCGCAGTTGCGAGCGCGCCGCCCCAGACTGGATACGGCTCCTTTATTCCCCAGACTTTCTTGCCCGTCGTTGCATCCCACGCGATGAATTCGCCGCGATATCCGCCCGGCCCACCCTTCTCCGGCGCGTTGCCGCCTATGAACGGAGTACCCGCGATGTACGTCACAGCCCGCGACTGGAAATCCATGCAGAGATTGTTGGTCGGGACGTAAAAGAGTCCCGTCTGCGGCGAGAACGCCGCTGGCTGCTGGTTTTTGCCTCCTTCGAGGCTCGGGCAGATGTCCTTCACGTTCTGATCCTGCGCCGTCTTTTTTGTCTGCACGACTTTCGGACGCCCGGTGGAGAGATCGACCCCGCTCGACCAGTTCATCGGCACGAACGGTTGCGCGAGTATCACCTCACCCGTCGCGCGGTCGATCGTGTATCCGAATCCATTGCGGTCGAAATGAACGAGTGCCTTCCGCGTCCGACCGTTGATCGGCAGATCGACGAGGATGTTTTCGTTGACGGCGTCGTAATCCCACATGTCGTGGGGCGTGACCTGAAAAGCCCACACCAGCTCGCCCGTGTCAGCGTCGCGAGCGAGAATCGAGGCGGTCCACTTATTGTCGCCCCTGCGCTGGCTCTCGTTCCAAGGTCCGGGGTTGCTCGTGCCGTAGTAAATGAGATTGAGCGACGGATCGTATGAGATCCATCCCCAGACGGCGCCTCCGCCTGTCTTCCAGGTATCTCCCGGCCAGGAGGTGACGCCGAGGTTCGAGCCACTGTCGCTCGCGTACAGCGGCTTGAATCTGGGCCCGACCTTGATGTCCTTGTCCGGACCGACGTTGTACGCGCGCCAGATCTGCTTGCCACTCGCGGCGTCAAGAGCAGCGATCCAGCCGCGCACTCCCATCTCACCGCCGCTCGATCCCACTATCACTTTACCCTTCACGACGATCGGCGCCATTGTGATGGTCTCACCTCGCGAGAGGTCACCCATCTTCGTCCGCCAGACCTGTGCGCCTGTCGCTGCATTTATGGCGACCGTGTGGCCATCGAGCAGGTTGTAGAAAATCTTACCGTCCGAAAACGCAGCGCCCCGATTGACGACGTCGCAGCATGCGCGACCGATTGCCTGCTGCGCGTTGTCGGGGCGGAATTTCCATTTGAGCGGCTGCCCCGGCTGCGCGAGATCGATCGCGTAAGACACGTTCGGGTACGGCGTCACGACGTACATCGTGTTGCCAACCACGAGCGGCTGGCCCTCGTGACCGCGCAGCACACCGGTCGAGAATGCCCACGCGACGTGCAGGTTCGCGGCGTTCGCGGGAGTAATCGAATTGAGTGAGCTGTAGCGCGAGCTCGCGTAATCACCCGCCGGCATTTGCCATTCGCCCGCCGGCCCCGCGTGCGCGACGGCAATCTGCGCTCCTGTGACGGAAGCTGCTCCGACCTGTGCGCTGGATGTTACAGCGGGTTCACCGTCACCAGTGCTGTCGATTGCCGGAGCTCGGCTCTCCGTTTTGCAGGCGCAAAGCAGACTTGTTGCAACGAGTGCGAGCCAGCCACGAAAATCAGGAGGCATCGACTACCGCGGGATGAGATAGTCCTGCGCTGCGATTATCCGCCATCGCCCGCTTCGGTGCTGCCAGGTGTCGGTGAAGGCGTAGCGCCGGTCGAATGATTTCCCTTTTTGCGCCCTGCCTTTCAGGTGAAGAATTCCGGTGACTACCTGGACGTCGCCGAAGTCATGCGCTTTCATGTTTTCGTTTCGCGCCGACTCCACCCTGTCTGGTCCGGTGACGCTCTTCATCACGTCGCTGCGACTCATAACCGACGAGTTCTCCGTATAAACGAATGCGGGCGCCAGCAGACGCTCGAAGGTACGCGTGTCGCGTTTCACCAGCGCGGTGGTCCACTGTTCCTCGAGCTGGAGCGGCGGCATCGCGCGAGTGGGATCGGCGGTTGCGGCCGATGTTGCGCGCGGCGGTGGTGCGCCGAGGCTGCCCTGCGCACTCAAAGATCCTGCATAGACGAACGTCGCCAGCAGCATTGCCCGTGAGTATCTCATGTCGACCCCTGTCTCGATCTTTCGCCAAGGCTGAGTTGCAAACCTCCGGCCGCAAACGCGGGCGCGAAGCTCCGGGACAACCGAGAAGCTCCTCGCGGCTAGACCACGTACGGGATGAAGCGTTTTCGTCCGTTCGTGTAGACCCGGTACGGCTCTCCGATCGTTGCGAGCAACGCTCGCTCTTCCACCCATACGCGGTAGCCGTACGTCAGAACCGAACCGAGAAAAGCGAGGAGGAAACTGATCCAGCTGCCGAGTGCAAGGCCGATCCCCGAGAACATCATGATACCCGCTGTGTAGGAAGGATGCCTGACCAGCGCGTATGGACCGGTGTCGATAACGGGTTGGCGGACGTCTGCTCTGACGTCACCAGTGAAATATTTTCCGAGCGTGCGGAAGCAGTAGCGCCTCAGCGAACTTCCGAGGACGATGAGAAGCACTCCTGCCACGAACAGCGGCAACCGGAGGCTCGGCGAAAACTTCCAGACATTGACGAAGGACAATGCGAACGCGAAGAAAAGCGCGAACCACATCCCGCCGACCAGCACGCGTAGGGAACCAGCATCGCGCGAGTCGGACGCTTTCGCGCCCTCGACGCCCGTCCGGATGATTTTCCATTCGGGAAAGAACGCCCAGATGTACGCCGCCCAGAAGGGAAGCGCGTAGGGCCAGACAAAAGGCAGCGGTCTCATTTGAATGTCCCACCCGGATTGTGTGATTCTCGAACATCGTCCGACGAATCTTCAGCGTTTATATAGCGCTCACTCGAGTCTTTGGTCAACGGAGACCGCTCCCCTGTGGGTCGGGTCGTCGAGTGTGAAAAGTCGCGCACAGAAGCGTGAAGAAATTCGCTGCCGGACACCGTAGATTAAACGAGGTGCTGGCCAGCGGCGCCTTGGTAACCGGGTGATTCAGTGAGGCAAACTTGATTCAGCAACCTGCAACCACTGCGGGCCAGGCGACGCCTGCAGTCCCGCAAGGGATTGGCGCACCAGTCATCGCTCAGGGCGCTCGGGTAGCGCCGAGTGCGTCAGCGATTTATCAGGGGCTGAAAGCACAGCACGACGAGCTTAACAACCAGCTCAACGATCTGCAGGATAGCCGCCAGACTGTGACCGGCCAGCTCGACGAGCTCGCCCCTGCGTCATTGGATCGGAAGCCACTCGAGAATCGTTTGACCGACATCGACAGCAGAATTTCGTCGGTCGACAAAATGCTCGGCGCGAACGCGACACAGCTTGCACAGGCAGCTGCGATACCCGGAGCGGTAGTCGAGCCGCCGCGGCCGGCTCAAAATGGCGACCCCGACTCGGCGATGATCTTTGGCCTCCTCTTCACTGCGATTGTTCTCTTCCCTATAACGTTCGCTTACGCGCGGCGAATCTGGCGTCGGAGTGCCGCAACGGTATCGGCCTTTCCGAGGGAGCTCATGGAGCGGCTGCAAAGGATGGAGCAGGCAGTCGAATCGACGGCCGTCGAAGTTGAGAGAATCGGAGAAGGACAAAGATTCCTGACGCGGCTCTTTACGGAGGGCGAGTCTGCACGTGCGATTGGTGCCGGCGCGGCGCAGCCAATCCAGCAGCGGAATGTCAAAGCGCCGGAGCGGCTCCCCTAGAACTGATTCCCGACTACATCTTGATCTGATCCTGACTGCGATCCGCTTTCGAGTTTCGCCGCGGTCACCAGTTCCCCTGCTCTCCCATCACATCGATCGCACGCACGAGCCTGTCGGCCGCATGCCGCCAATTCGTCTGAACTGAACGTTGGGCTGCTGCTGCGTTTCCCGTCCTGATCGCATCGATGATTGCGTCGTGCTCCGTTCCAGCGACGGGCACTGTGTCCAATAGAAGCGCTATGTACATCCTGATGTAGCGCTCCGCCTGCGGCTTTACCGCCTCGTGGAGAGATCGCAGACGCGCACCGGCGCCGGCTTCTACGTAGCGCTCGTGAAATTTCTGGTCGAGCTCGTAGAGTTTTCCGGGCTTGGCGCCTTTCGCCGACGCGGTTCGGCGGAAGTCAGCGTTCAGCGCCTCGAGATCCTTCGCGAGCTTTTCGCGCGCAGGCTCACTCAATCGCGCCGCGTTCCGGGCCGCCAGACCCTCGAGCTCGGCCACAATCTCGAGGAGCTCCTGTACATCCTCTTTGGTGAGGGGTGCCACTGCCATCCGCGCCTGGTGCGTCGCGGAGACGGTGACGTATCCCTCGCGCTCGAGCCGCTGGAACACCGCGCGAACCGGCGTCCGACTCACACCGAAGCGCTCGGCGACTTCCGTCTCGACGATGCGCGCGCCGGGTGCGAGCTGACCGCGCACGATCATACCGCGAAGGGAGTCGTAAAGCCGGTTCGCCCTTTCGGACGCGCTGGCACTCGATTTTTTGGTGGACCTGGCTCGCGATCCCGACGTGGCCGCTCGTCTCGGCATGGGGGCCAATATAACGGTCGCGGAACCAGGGACCAGCAGATGTGCTTGTGGCAATGCCTGCGCGCATCTATGCTCAAAAGCCTCCTTTTCGGACTTGTTTTTGTGGAACTACAACCGCGGGAAAATCGCAGGACCAGACTGTCGACGGTCCGCACGTGGCAGCCGGTCAGACCAGAAGAAAGTGCCCGACTATCCGATGCGCGTCTGCAGCTCCACCACGCGGCGCAATTCTGCAGCGCCGCCGGAATCTCGTTCCTCGAGCAGCGCGCGGACGACAGCCATGCCAATCTCGAGTGGATCCCGGCGCTCGGCGGATTGTTTTCGCGCGCAGTTCCCGCCCGGACGTCCTTCCGACTTGGCGTCAGGCCAGCCGATCTCGCTCTCGTCATTGCGACGCAAAACGACCAGCCGTTCGCGCAGTACAAGCTGCATGGACGGACGATTGTCGAGGCCACCCAATGGATTCGCACGCACATCGCGACGTTCGGCCTCGATTCCGCGCGCTACACACTGAAACGGCACTACGACATTCCCAGCCATCCCGTAGATGATGGGGATGCTTTCGACGGCAGCGACAAATCGCGCTTTGAGGAGCTCTCGAAGTGGCTCGCAAACGGTGCGTCGCTTCTTGGTTCCGTCGGGCGCTCGATCCACGAGGCCAGCGAAGTACGATGCTGGCCACATCACTTCGACATCGCGATGCGCATTCAGGCAACACCGAATCGAAGCATCGGAGTCGGCCTCGAGGCCGGCGACGAGTACTACGACGAGCCGTACTTTTACGTCAACATGAGCCCGCAGCCATCCGCGGTTCAGGCCAAATCGAGACCTTTGTGGGGACGCGGCGCCTGGCACACGCGCGGATGGGTTGGCGCCGTTCTCACCGGTTCGAGAATCGGCGCGGCATCAGAGCAGGAGCGACACTCACGGGAGTTCATCGATTCAGCGATTTCCGCGTGTCGGGGGTTGATCACGCAGAATTGATCACGGGCGCGGCATGTCTGCGTCTTCTCCAGATCGGTTGCCGGCGATGTGCGGGCGTCACAACGCGTTCCACGAGTCCGAGCACTCCGTCTACTGCAAGTGCGAGTACCGCCGCAGGCAAAGCGCCTGAAAGAATCATCCTCGTATCCGCGAGCGCGAGCCCTTCGACTATTGGCTCGCCAAGTCCGCCAGCACCGATGAAAGCGGCGAGCGTGGCCGCGCCAACGGTGATGACCGCAGCGGTACGAATTCCGGCCATGAGCACGGGCGCCGCTAAAGGAAGTCGAACCCACATCAATCGCTGGAGCGGTGTCGTGCCCAGCGCTTCGGCAGCTGAGACTGCGTCGGGATCGGCGTCGCGAACGCCGCTATATGTTCCGCGCGCGATCGGATACAGCGCGTAGAGCCACAGCGCGACGAGCGCCGGTACGATTCCGACGCCGAACAGGGGAATCATGAAAGCAAGGAGAGCAATGCTCGGAATCGTCTGCAGAACGCCAAGCGTTCCGATCACTGGCTCGGCGACGTGACGCGCGCGTTCGAGAGCGAGGCCGAGTGGCAGCGCAACGACCACCGCGGCGAGAAGTGCTATGAGCACGAGCAGCAGATGACGCCCCGTCAAAGCAAGCAGAGACGCGCGGCGCTCCCACATGTACTCACCAAATCCAGCTCGCGTTACGGCCGACGTCGTTGCGGCGGCATTTGATGTCCGGGTCAGGCCGAGCGCGGTGAGCTCGTCCCTCGCAACTGTGCCCACGTCTTCTCCGTTCACTTCGACGCGCTGGTTCAGGCCGCGCATCGTCGCTTCGTCCAGACGTCCGCTCAATAGCGTCAGCGCAGCGATGGCAGCCGGCGCACGTCGCTCGAGATCCTGAGACACGAGAGCCGCGGCTTCGTACGGTGGAAAGAAGTGCCTGTCGTCGATGAGTGTCACGAGATCGTACTTCGAGAGAAGTCCGTCGGTCGAATACCCATCGATGACATCTACAGAGCCCGAGGCGAGTGCCTGATATTTCACTGCGGGCGCGAGCGGCCGCACCGTGCGCGGATGAATCCCGTACACCCGCGACAGACCGACCAGGCCGTCGCGTCTTCCAATAAAATCCGCGGTGAATCCGGCGGTGATCTTCGAGCTCTCGCGCGCGAGATCGCTGAGTGTCCGGAGATTGTACTTCCTGGCGGTGCCACGCGTCACCGCGATCGCGTAGGTGTTCTGGAACCCGAGCGGCGGAAGCCATCTCACGTGATAGAGCTCCGAGAACCGTCGCGATACAATCGCGAAGACTGCCCGGGGATCGGCGGCGAGCGAATCGGAGAGCGAGTCGTGCAGGATGGCGACGAGGCCCGTTCCCGTATACTCGGGGTAGACGTCGATTGCGTTCTTGCGAAGGGCGCCGAACGTGATCTCGGTTGCGCCAAGCCCGGGACGTCGGTCGACTGAGAACCCGCGGCTCTCGAGAATCTGGGCGAACATCTCGCACAGGAGGTACGATTCTCCGAACGGCTTGGATGCGACGACGATGGGGTGGGATTCAGCCGGGGGAGCCGCGCCCTGGCCGCGCATCGACGGCACGAAGCCGACGGCGATGATCGCGCCGGCTAGCTTGAGTCGGCGTGAATCAGTCACGTCGGCAATCCAGTGGCAGAAGGATCGCCTTATAGGTGGATTCCTCCGAAAAGAATTCCGATTCACGCCTGAAGCGCCTCGAGTCCTGCACGCGCCCGCTCCACCAGTTGCTCGACGTACTCGGTGGCCGGTGCTGATACCAACTGACGCATACTGCCACTCTGCTCGACACGACCACTTCTCATCACCACGACCTCGTCCGCCAGACGTCCCGCTTCGGCCAGATCGTGCGTCACCAGCAGCGTCGTCACTGAGAGACTTCGGCGGAGCTCGATAAAGGTCTCCTGAAGATTGCTCCTCGAAATCGCGTCGAGTGCACCGAAGGGTTCGTCGAGGAGAACCACGTCCGGCTGCGCCGCGATGCTTCTTGCAAGCGCGGCACGCTGGCGCTGTCCGCCGGACAGCTCGTGAGGAAAACGATCTCCGAACTGCGCGACGGGAAGTCCCACCAGCTCGAGGGCGCGTCTTGCCGCCTCAATCGCATCTGTCATCCGCCGAAGCGTCGGGACGAGCGCAACATTTCTTAGAATCCGCCAGTGCGGCAGCAACCCGCCGTGCTGCTGCACGTATCCGATTCCGCGACGCAGCTGCACCGCCGGTATCGACAGCACATCGTTGTCGCCTACCTTTATTTCCCCGCGATCGGGCTGCACGAGACGGTTGAAGCAGCGAAGAAGCGTGGTTTTCCCCGAGCCACTCTCTCCGACGAGCGCCACCGCGTGACCGGCTGGCACATCGATGGTGACATCGTCCAGCGCGACCACATTTTCGAAACGGTGCGAGACGTTCCGCGCAGCGAGTGAAATCGGCATGCGCATAAGAGTGGTCTCGTATGCGGTCGGGCGCTATCGGCCGTGCCTTACCGCTTCGACAATCGCAACGACCGTCACACAGGGTGTCGCGCTCCGGCGTGCGTGTTGCGGTACTTTCAGACATTCCTCGTCTGTCCTTTCAGGAAACCAAATGCCACCCACCACATCTCTCAAAATCCGCCGACTCGGCGCTCAGGGACTTCAGACCTCTCCGATTGGACTCGGCTGCATGGGCATGTCAGAGTTCTACGGCCCGAGCAACGAACAACAATCGATCGCCACGATACATCGCGCGCTGGAGCTCGGCGTAACGATGCTCGATACGGCGGACATGTACGGACCGTTCAAGAACGAAGAGCTGGTCGGCCGAGCGATAAAGGGAAAGCGCGACAAGGTTGTCATCGCGACCAAGTTCGGGAACGTTCGCGATCCCAGCGATCCCACCAAGCGAAGCGTCAATGGTCGGCCGGAGTACGTGAGGCAGGCGTGCGACGGATCGCTCAAGAGACTGGGTGTCGACACGATCGATCTTTATTACCAACATCGCGTCGACAGGAATACGCCGATCGAAGACACCGTCGGCGCGATGGCAGAGTTGGTGCGCGAAGGGAAGGTTCGCTATCTCGGTCTATCGGAGGCGTCCGTCAATACGATTCGACGAGCGCACAAGGTACATCCGATCAGCGCCGTGCAGACCGAGTATTCGCTGTGGACGCGCGACCCCGAGGACGGATTGCTCGATGCCCTTCGCTCGCTCGCGATTGGATTCGTCGCATACAGCCCGTTAGGCCGCGGATTTCTGGCCGGCACAATCAAGCGCGTGGAGGATCTAGCCGCGGATGATTTCAGGCGACAGAACCCGCGCTTTCAGGGTGAGAACTTCAAAAAGAATCTTGAGCTGGTTGCGAAAGTCGAAGAGATCGCGAAAGAGCACGAATGCACGCCAGCCCAGCTCGCTCTGGCGTGG
This sequence comes from Gemmatimonadaceae bacterium, assembly GCA_050733435.1. GTDB lineage: Bacteria > Gemmatimonadota > Gemmatimonadetes > Gemmatimonadales > Gemmatimonadaceae > UBA4720. Next base: position 19,250 of record JBOHTB010000129.1, read on the forward strand.
GTGCTCGCGCAGGGGGACGACATAGTGCCGATTCCGGGGACTAGGCATCCCGAGCGGGTCGAGGAAAACGTGGGCGCTCTAAATATCGTGTTGTCGGAGAACGATGTCCGCAGGATCGATGCAGCGGCGCCCAAAGGCGCCGCGGCGGGAGAGCGTTACGCGGAAGGAGGGATGAAACTGGTCAACTTGTAGGCAACCATTCCGACAAGGCTGCTTACTAAACGGGCATGACCAAAATAATTCGTATCTGCTTGCCCGCCGTTCTCCTCCTTGGCGTATCCGCGCTCGCGCAGCAACCGCCAGCCCCGAGTTATCCCGGCCCGCGTCCATCGCCAATTTCGGAAACTGAGCTCGTTCGCCGACTGTCATCATCACTCGATAGCCTCAGTCGGTCAGGAGAATTCTCGGGCGTCGGCGTGCTTGCAAAGAATGACGAGCCCGTCTTTCAGCGGGCGTACGGAATGGCGGATCGCGAAGCGCACCGACCCAACAACGTCGAGACGGCTTTCAACCTCGGCTCCATAAACAAGGTCTTCACTCAGATTGCCGTAATGCAGCTCGCCGCGGCAGGTAAGCTCGCGCTGGACTCGACTCTGGGAAAGTATTGGCCGGATTATCCGAACCAGGAAGTTGCCAGGAAAGTGACGATACGACAGCTCCTGCGACATTCGTCAGGAATCGGCGGCAACATTTTCGACGCACCCGCTGGTGGAAAACGCAATGACATACGGACTTTGCGGGACTATCTCCCGCTGTTCGTAAACGCACCTATGCAATTCGAGCCCGGTACCAGGAATGCCTATTCAAACGCGGGATACGTAGTGCTCGGTCTCCTGGTCGAGCGATTGTCGGGAGAGGATTACTACACTTACGTGCGCAGGCACATCTATGAGCCGGCCGGCATGACGCGCACTGGAGCGTTTGCCGTCGACTCATTGCCTCCCAATACAGCGGTGGGATACACGCGCGGCGACGAAAATGCGCCGCCCAACGCGCCGTTACGACGAAATACCGAAGATCTTCCCGGACGTGGTAGTTCCGCTGGCGGTGGCTATTCGACAGCGCAGGATCTGATGAAATTCCTGAAAGCACTGCGCGAGCACCGAATCGCGAACGGACCGCCAGCCGGACTTGGTATCGCGGGCGGCTCGGGCGGAATCAATGCGACGGTGGACGGTGAGCTTCCTGGCGGGTACGATCTGATCGTCCTGTCAAACCTCGACCCGCCCGCAGCGGAACGCGTCTCGAGGAGTGTCAGAGGCTGGCTGGGCGTTCACGATGACTTTGGCCCGGGCCCGCGCGGTCCCCAGCCTGTTAAAGGCGGAAAAGGTAGCTGATCTTCCCAAAGAATCCGTCTCTCGTCCTGTGAAAATCCTGGAACCTGAATTCGCGCGGCTCATCGAGCGTTGACCCGTAGCCGAAATAGACGAGCGTGCCCGGCACGGGACGGTAGCTGAAGAGCCAGTCGGTCGAGAATTCGTTCGTCACCTCTCCTGTATCGAGGACTCCGTCCAGCAAAATCGGATTACCGTTCCGATCCCTCAGCGTCGATCGTGACCGCGCGGAATACTGTCCGACGAGCCGCAGGAAAATTGGTGGACTGATCTGATACTCGATTTTCACTCGTGGAATTGTCTCCGACGAGAAGCGCGACCCATCTGAGCTTCTGGCGATCGTCAGTCGCGAAAATGAGAGGGAGCTTCTGACCGCGGTCGTTGGTCGGATGTCGAGCGCAGCGTCGATCCGCGATTCGCTCCCCGGCGCCGCCTCGTCGAATATTGGAACCTGACCTCGGGTAATGCTCCCCGTCCCGCTGAAAAATCTGTACGTCGGCGTCGTAATTCTGAGCGAGCCGCCCCATTCATCCGCCTCCGGGCCGGGCACCGCAAACGCCGCAGTATCGATGACCGCGCCACTCGACTGCTGCACGGTGAGTCCCGAGTAAAGCGCGGGATCGAACGCGAAGTAGTTGTGGGTGAGCGCTCCGCTGAGCTGCCATCCTCCACGCAGTGTCGCTGTCGGCTGGATTGCCTCAGTGCTCTCGGCGACTCCGTGGCCGAGGCCTGCGTTGTTCCAGATCCGATCTTCCTGGAAAAAAGCACCGTAAGTCTGAACGAAAGCGCCGGGCGTGCCGTAAAAGCTGAGTCGATTGAAAGCGCGCGTCTCGATCAGACCGGTGCGGTTCACGAACCCGGCTGCTGCGTCGAAGCCCGGATCGAGCGAGCGCAAAGTGTAGTGAAAGCCCCAGGCGCGGCCGGTTCTGTCCCAATCTGCCTGGAGCAGAGATCCGTTGAAGTGTTTCCCCAGGCTGTCGGTCCACGACTGAGCAGCCTGGAATTGGGCGAAGTAAAGCTTCGAGTGATAAAAGCGATAATCGGCTGCGGCAACGCGCGAGTAATCGCTACCATCTTCACGGGCGGTGAGAACGGCGCCGAGCGTGTTGTTGGAGCCAAAATCGTAACGGAGACGGGAGACGCCGAAGAGGGGCGAATGCGCGCCGGTCCACGAGTTTTGCTGGTCATCGCGCGCGACTATCGAGGCGATGTTGAGCCCAGACAATTTCCCGGTGAGCTTCACGCCGGCGGTCGGCGCTACGATTCGTCTCGTGTAGATCAGCTGATTGGGCGAGTCGAATAGCTCGAGACCGTCGAGAAAGAACGGTCGTTTTTCCGGATAGAAGAGCGCGAATCGCTCGTTGAGCAGGACCTGTCCGATGTCAGCTTCCACCTGCGAGAAATCGGGATTGATGGTGCCGTTGAGCGTGAGATTCTGACGGATGCCCCAGCGCGCGTCACCGCCGAGCTCGCCTCGTTGCTGATAGTCGCGTCCGTTGCCGAGAGTTGGTGATCGATCGGCATGGGCGGTCATGGTCGGTGTTGCTTCGACGACGAGCCCACGATGCATGTCGTGCAGACCCTCCAGGGTACCGGACTGCGCGAGGAAGTTTGCGTTGGCGCGGACTGCTGGGGCCCAGGTGTCCTGGAATCCGGAATGTTGTACGCGCCGGAGAATGTGAATTCCCCAGCTCTGCACTTTCGCATCCTGGTACCGCAGGCTCTTGAACGGGATTCGGACTTCGACTTCGTATCCGCCCTCGACCAATCGTCCTTTTGACTCGAAGAAGTAATCGGGGTTGAGATCGACGCTGCCGTCGAGGGGATTGATTGTCTGAAATCCGCCGCCCGTTGCGGACGCACCGCCTGCACCACCGGCGAATTGCGCGCTGCGAGTGCCGTCCTGCTGAACGCCGTAGGGATTCACCCCAAAGAGAAACGCGATCTGGTGGGAGTTGTCGGTGTCGAGGAGAATTTGGACCTGGTCTTCGCTGTCGATGTTGTCACGATTGGCGTGCGTCGCGCGGACGACGTTGCCGTGAATCTCGCGCGCGCGAATTCCGAAATAGATCGCGTCGGGCGCGTACCACACGAGAACTTCGGTGGGGTCGTCGGCCGGACGACCGTCGACGGGTTGGTACTGCGAGAAACCGGTGAGCCGCGCCGCGCGTCGCCAGACGGGCTCGTCGAGATTTCCGTCAATGGTGATCGTGGTGTCGACTCGCGGCACCTGGACGTGCACGTTCTTCTGGCGGCCGTCGTAGGTCAGCGTCGAATCCTGGAAGAGAATCGTGGCCGTCAGTGCAATGGCGAACATGCTGGAATCTACGCGTGCCGATGGGCTGCCCGACAGAATAGGAACGCAGGTCCTAGGTTGCCCAAGCTCCTGGCCAAGCTGCTGCGAAGCTTGCGGCTGCCCGCTTATGTTCTGTGGATGTGGGTAGCAGCGATCGGAGCTGTACGCCGAGCAAAGCTGAATAGCTACGCAGCTATTTCTCGGCGTTGAGGTCCGGTCGCTCACTGGCCCATCGAATACTTAAGCGGGCAGCCGCAAGCTTCGCAGCAGCGTGGCTGAGAGCTGTTCTGGTGGCGGTATGGGCTAGCTTGGAGCCTGAGACATGATTAGGCAGATCGACATCAAGGCACTGAATGCGTGACGTTCGCGTAGCCGCTGTTCAGTTTGAGCATTCTCCGGGCAACAAGCGCGAGAACCTCGAACGCATCCGGCATTTCGTCGACCAGGCAGCACGCGCCCATGTTGAGATCATCGCGTTCCCCGAAATGTGCATCACTGGCTACTGGCACGTGCGTAAGCTCACTCGCGACCAGGTCGAAGCGCTTGCTGAGCCCGTGCCCGCGGGGGAGAGCACTCAGGACCTTCTCCGTCTCTCTCGCGAAAACCGCATGACCATCGGCGCCGGACTAATCGAGCGCGGCGACGATGGCAGGATGTACAACTCGTACGTCGTCGCGATGCCGGATGGGACGTTGGCAGTGCACAGGAAACTTCACGTCTTCGTCAGCAAGTTTCTCTCTGAGGGCGACAGGTACACCGTCTTCGATACTCCGCACGGTTGCCGAGTGGGAGTTCTTGTCTGCTACGACAACAACATCGTGGAGAACGCGCGAGCGACCGCGCTGATGGGGGCTGAGATTCTACTCGCGCCGCATCAGACCGGTGGCTGCAATTCAGTGAGCCCGCGAGCGATGAAGCCGGTCGATCCAGCGATCTGGGAGCGACGCAAGGAAGATCCGGCCGCAATCGAGGCGGAGTTGTGCGGAATAAAAGGTCGTGGATGGCTCATGCGCTGGCTTCCGAGCCGCGCCCACGACAACGGAATGTTCCTGGTTTTCAGCAACGGCATCGGTCCCGACGACGACGAGATTCGGACTGGCAACGCGATGATACTGGATCCTTACGGCGAAGTGATCGTCGAGACGTGCAAGCCGGGCGACGATATGGTGGTGGCGGATCTCGATGCGTCGATTCTTCCAACCTCATCGGGTCGCAGATGGCTGCGCGCGCGCCGGCCCGAACTTTACGGCTCCCTCACCGAGCGCACGGGACAGGAACAGGAGACGCGCCAAGTCCGATTTGGTGAATGAAGGGAAGTCCCGCATTCCGCGTCGAACTGTTGCGGCTGCGCTGTCGGCAGCGCGAGAGCTCACGACAAAGCCGTACGTGAGGAAGCCTGTCAGGCAATTGTTGTTTTGCGCGCTGCGTGCAACTCTGTATCGGAGGTGGGCGGTGTTCTCGCAGGCGCTTTCCAAAACGAGCAACCAAGGAGACCCGCGACCGAGCGGAGCGAGGGAGCGCAGTTAGGGGCTCCGCCGGAGCGAGTGCGGGTGCCCGCGTAGCGGGCGGGTCCGAAGAGAGCACCGCTCACCGACCAAACAGAGACGCAGAGGGAACGGGAGACAAACTATTTCCTGACCGCGAGCTGCACGACCACAAGGAGCGCACTTCCGACTGCGCGGTCGCCACTACTATCAGACGGCGAGTTCACGACTTTGTCGTTAACGACCATCGTAGTCGACCCTCCGCCGTCGAAGTTCATTCCCTGATAAACGCCGAGCTGTAGCATCAGGTGCGCGAGCTCCACGAGCGACATCCCGGAATCGGATTCTCGCCGGCCGTCGACCGTAACGAGAAACAGCGTGGCGCTGTCGCGGGAGAATCCGATTGCTGTTCGAGGATGACGCGTGCTCGAGAACCGTGGGAACGTGCCTTCGATGATGTCTGCCTGCTCGGCGACGCTCTTGCCATCCACGATCAGGCCGGGCCAGCCACCCAGCAGCGTACGCAATCGCCCGCGATATGGCGCGAAGCGCGTCACGACCTTCACCGTCCCACCTCGCCTCGCGAGCGCGGTGAGCTCTCCACGACGATTGCCGCCCGCCGCGAGGACAGCGCCCGACCCGAGAGAAACGCCGCCGTGATCGACCGGACGAGCCTGGATTCTAAAAAGCAGAGTGTCGCCCCTCCTGCCCATAGAGCGGAGTACTAGCGATAGCGGATGCCTGCCAGCGGAATCTGGCGGCGTCGAGTCGCCGAACGGCGCTGTGTAAAGTGCAACGGCGTTGCTGTCGGGCCAGAAATTGAGTCCGTCGAGATCGACCGTGCTCTTGCCATCGATAGCGCGCCCGACAAACGCGAAACGATCGATGAAGGGATGATCGCGCCAGTCCACCGCAAACTGCGAATGAAGATTATCGAACGTGTCATAGGGTGAATCCGTCCGTTTGACGCCTTTGATCACGCTACCTTCGACGACGACGTTGTTTTCGCTCTCGCCGGTTGCCTTGATGTCGAAGAAATCCGCATTCACCGCAGCAACGGCTTCGCCCGGACCGCGATAGCGCTCCGCCATTGAGCGCACGGTCTCACGTCCGCGAAAGGAATCGTCGGCGCGCATTCCATGGATGCTGATCGTCGGTCGTTTGAGATCGACCTGAAGCACGTTTACGTGCCAGGGCCCGCTGCTCACGACGATGCGCTTGTGAATTACTCCGGGGGCGACAACGCTCGTCGTAACAGAATCGAACTGCTGTGCGCGGGCAGCGAGCGGACAACCCGCCGCAGCAGGGATCGCAACCAATGCCAGTGCACGCCACATTGCCAGCGCACGGGACAACGGCGCGACGTGACTGCCCCGCACACGTCTTCCGACTACCCAGTCGCTCAAGCCCGCACCAGTCTCTTGTACGCGATGCGATGCGGCTGATCCGCGTCCGGCCCTTTCCGCCGCTTCAGATCCTCTATGTACGACTGGTAGTTCCCCTCGAACCACACCGTCTCCGAATTTCCCTCGAACGCCAGAATGTGCGTAGCGATGCGATCGAGAAACCACCGGTCGTGGGTGATCACCACCGCGCAGCCCGGAAAATCTTCCAGAGCTTCTTCGAGTGCGCGCAAAGTGTCGACATCGAGGTCGTTCGTGGGCTCGTCGAGCAGCAGCAGATTCCCGCCCGACTTGAGCAGCTTCGCGAGATGCAGTCTGTTCCTCTCTCCGCCCGATAGATCTTTCACCTTCTTCTGCTGATCGGCGCCCTTGAAGTTGAACTGCGCGAGATACGCCCGCGTCTGCATCTCGCGCTTTCCAACCATCACGATGTCGTTCCCCTCGCTGATTTCCTTATAAACGGTATTGGCATCATTCAGCTCGCGCGCCTGATCGACGTATGCGAGCTGTACCGTGTCGCCAATTGTGAGCGATCCACCGTCCGCCTTCTCTTTTCCCGCGATCATCCTGAACAGGGTCGTTTTGCCCGCGCCGTTCGGTCCGATGATGCCGACGATTCCCCCGCGCGGCAGCGAGAATGACAGATCATCGAATAGCACCTTGTCCCCGTACGCCTTCTTCAGCCCTTTTGCATTCACGACATCATTGCCCAGCCGCGCCGGAGGCGGAATCACGATCTCGTTCTGCATCACTTTCTCGCCTTCCGCAGCCGTTGCAAGCTCCTCGTACTTCTGGATGCGCGCCTTGCTCTTGGTCTGCCGAGCGCGTGGAGACATGCGAACCCATTCGAGCTCCCGCTCGAGTGTGCGCTGCCGAGCGGACGCCTGCTTCTCCTCCTGCGCGAGTCGGGTGCGCTTCTGCTCGAGCCACGAGCTGTAGTTCCCCTCGTACGGAATACCCGCGCCCCGATCGAGCTCGAGAATCCAGCCCGCGACGTTGTCGAGGAAATACCGGTCGTGCGTCACCGCAACCACCGTCCCCGGAAATTCGGCGAGATACCGCTCGAGCCACGCGACTGACTCCGCGTCGAGATGATTCGTCGGCTCGTCGAGCAGCAGCATGTCGGGCTCCTCGAGAAGAGTCCTGCAAAGCGCAACGCGTCGCCGCTCGCCGCCCGACAGCTTCGACACATCAGCATCGGCCGCCGGCAGTCGAAGCGCGTCCATCGCGATCTCGATTTTGCGATCGATGTCCCACGCATTCAGCGCGTCGATCTTCTCCTGCACCTTCGCCTGATTGTCCAGCAGCTTCGTCATATCGTCGTCCGACATCGGCTCGGCGAATTTGTTGGAGATCTCCTCGAACTTCTTCAGTAGATCGCGAACTTGTTTTACGGCGAGGTCGACGTTTTCCTTGACGTTCTTCGTAGCGTCGAGCTGCGGCTCCTGCGGGAGGTACCCGATTCGCGTTCCCTCATGAGGCCACGCTTCGCCCTGAAAATCCTGATCGACGCCGGCCATTATTCGCAGCAGCGAAGATTTACCCGCGCCGTTGGCGCCGAGGACACCGATCTTTGCGCCGGGATAGAAAGAGAGCCAGATGCCGCGCAGAATCTCCCGCGAAGGGGGGACGACTTTGCGCAGGTCCTTCATTACATAGATGAATTGTGGAGGCATGCTCCAATTTATCGCGGCCGGCCCACGAACACATTGTAGCGGGCGCCCTGATTGGCATATCGTCTGCCCTCGACGGCAGCGTCAAGTCACCAAGAGGTTGCCTAAAATGCTTCTCAACAAAGCACGCAATGCCATTGCCGCCGCGGCGATCGCGGGCACGCTGCTATTTGCGCCGGCGATACTGCACGCGCAAACCGCGGATTCGACGAACGCCGTTAATTATGGATCCACGAACACCGGACATCACTTCAACTGGGGTTGGCTCGGGCTCCTCGGCCTCCTCGGTCTCTGGCCAACGGGGAGGAAAGGAACGGTCACTACTGAAACCCGCAATACTGCGGGCACGAGGCCCTAGTCTGGGTTCTTCGGCTCTCCGAGCATCGCATCGTCGTGGTCCATCATGTGATCATCATGCCAGATGGACTTGAGATCGTTTCCCGCAAAGGTATTCGCGTGTAGCATCCAGCCGAACGCCTGCGGTATGAAGCGTCCACCCGCGGCTTTGCACTCGTCTTTCGTGGCTACTCCGAGAGGGCCGAAGACGGGCCTCCCGTTCTTCGTCTCCGACCACCGGTCTTTTTCGAACCGGGGCGGCACGCACCAGTTCACATGGCGATGCCAACGCGCGATGCTGAGCGGCACACGCTGATCCAGCTCGTCTTCCGTCGTTCTCTTGGACGCGGTGTACATGGCGCCAATCAGCTCGAACCCGCCATCAGGTCGCTTCTTATATAGAAGCGAAGTCGGACGAGCTGGATCGAATCCGAACTGGTTGCGGAACGCGTTGCCCGTCCTGGTGAAATGATACTGCGGCTGATTCTTGAACTCGGGCGCGAACATCTTGTATCCGTCGGCTTCAGCAACTCTCACATCGCGATACTTTGCGATCGCTTTTCGTAGCTCGTCGATCACCAGCGCGGCACGCACCGAATCCTGCGGCTTCATCAGCCTCGTTCTCGAGTAGGCCATGTGCTTCGCCATCGCGGCCATCTTCCAGTCGTCGTTCGCGCCACCCATATCCATGCCTTGCATCGTGTGCGAGGCGCGAGCAGCACTCGTATCCGAATGAGATTGCGAACCCTGCGCGTAGATCCGACCCGATGCACCGAGCATGAGCGCAACCGTCGCTGATTTCGTAGCCAGGCTTATAGCCGACATCGATGCCACCGTCTATTAGAGATGTTCCGGGGGGGCTGTTGCACCCTACAATTAGACGATCTCCGCCCCCTCCGGTTAGCCCGTAGACGGATCTCCGCCGCTCCCGGTTAGCCCGCAAAACGGGTCAGCAGCTTGTCGAGCGCGTTTGAGACGCGTTCATGGGGTAATTGCTGTATCTCGTTTTCATTCCAGGCAACGATCTCTCCCGGCGTGTTATACGGAGCATAGGGCTTGTGCTCCCGCTTGAGCAGCACGAGCGACGGCTTTCGAAACGCCGACGCTGCGTGCGAGATGCTCGTGTCAGGTGTGAAGACGAGATCCGAGGTTCCCACGAGCGCGAAGGCATCCCGCAGTTGGGGCGTCTGCACGGGCAACGCGCGAACCGCATTCGCGACTTTCTCGACGCTCGACCATTCGCTCGGAAGTCCCATGACTATCATCGGCATGCTCGGATAGCGCGATCGCGCGTACTGGAGTGTTGCGATGAATTTCCCGTCGGGCCATCTCCGCTTCGGTTCCGACGCCGAGAGGTTAACGAGGAATCGCTTCGCGCCGTTGGGAGAGGAAACGAGAGCGCTGGCTTGCGCCCATTTTTCCTCCGCGCGCGCTGTCTCCCCTGGCGTCAGAAAAATCTCCGGCTGCCAGTCGACCGTCGTCGGGTTCACGCTGAATGGACTGACGAGATGCTTGGATCCGTCGATGTAGTGCTCGGTCCGGTCCCACTCCGGCACCGAGACATTGTAGATCCGCGGTTTCCTGTCGCCGCGCGCTCCAACTCTGAAGCGCGCTCGCCCCGCGTACATCAATAGGGGAGTCGATGTAAATATCGGCGGATTGTTGATTCGACCATCCACCATCACCGTGTATCGCTCTCGACGCAGCTGCTTCATTACCTCCCGGTAGCTGTTGATCGATCGCCGGTCCAGAGTGAGCACCTTCCCCACATAGGGATTCCCGTCGAGAACAGGCGCCGTAGTCGGCGTCGCAAGGACATCGACTTTCCGGCTTGGCAGCGCGCATGCGATGTTCCTGATCAGTGACGTCGCCATGATCATGTCGCCGATCCGCTCGTACCTGATGACGAGCACCCGGTAGCCATCGTTCGTCGGCGGCGGAAGTGCCGTTTTGCTCGGCCCCGGCAACATCCAACCCAGCACGCGCATCCAGAGGCCGCGCCACGCGATCTCAATCTTTTTCAGGTCCACCGGTGAGAGAAAGCTCCAGCAGCTTGCGTGAAGGTTGTGGATCTCGCGTGTGATATACCTGGATCGCTTCGATCACGAACGGCTCCCGTATCCGGGTCTTGAGCAGCTCACGCGCCGAATCGCTATCGAGCGACTGGTAGAGGCTCAACGTTGCATGAGGGCTAAAAGTGTACCGCGCTTTCGTGAACGGCAGGCCGCTGGTGACGATCCTGTCGTGCAGCACCCGCAGCGGTCCGTGGGGATCGATAGGCAGTACGATGATGTTGGTCTGCATGAATCTCTGTGCGGACTGGAACGACAGAGTCAGTGGCGCCGTGGCGCTGGCTATCGGCTCGAGCCTGGCGCGAATTTCCTCGATGCCCACAGAGGCAGGGATCGGTCCGGCTCCGGACGAGCCGGCCAGGGTTATGTGCGGAGGCTTGGACCGCGAGAGTTTCGGATCGTAGCGCTCGTTGATTGCCCGGATACGGTCTCCGACTTCGCCGGGCAGCTCCGCAAGTATGAAAATCCCATTCAGCAAGCACGACTCGTGGAAATGATCGCAAACAGTATCAGAACTGGATCGAAAAGAGAACCGGATTGGCTTGCATCACTGAGCAGTCGAATGCAAGTCCCTTACCCCTTGTAAATCATCCATCGAATCGCGATATCACCCGAATGCTCAAGATCGATCTCACCGGCAAGCGAGCGCTGGTCGCCGGGGTCGCCGACGACGCTGGATTCGGGTTTGCGATCGCCCGGTCTCTGGCCGAAGCGGGCGCCAGCATCTGCGTTGGGACCTGGCCTCCGGCGCTCAACATCTTCATGAACCTGCTCGAGCGCGGTAAGATGGACGAGTCGCGAAAGTTATCTGACGGTCAGGTTCTTCAATTCGAGAAGATTTATCCGCTCGATGCCGCTTACGACACGCTCGCGGACGCTCCCGACGACATCCGTGCCAATAAGCGTTACAAGGAAACCGGAGACTTCACCATCGATGGTCTCGCGAAACGCATCGAAGCCGATTTTGGAAGGGATTCCATCGATATTGTAGTCCATTCGCTCGCGAACGGGCCTGAGGTAAAAAAACCGCTGCTCGAGACGAGCCGCTTCGGGTATCTCACGGCGATCGGCGTGAGCGCATATTCGCTGACGTCGATGGTTTCGCGTCTCGCGCCGTTGATGCGGCGCGGCGGATCTTTTCTTTCGCTCACCTACATGGCGAGCGAGCGCGTGATTCCGGGCTACGGCGGTGGAATGTCCTCCGCGAAAGCGGCGCTCGAGAGCGATACGCGCGTGCTTGCGTTCGAGGCAGGTCGAAAGCACGGTATCCGAGTCAACACCATCTCGGCGGGTCCATTGGCATCGCGCGCCGCGAGCGCGATTGGAATCATCGAGAAGATGGTGCAGTACTGCGCCGGGAATTCTCCCCTCACCGATCCGCTGCAGGCCGAGGAAGTTGGTAATACTGCGGCTTTTCTCTCGAGTCCTTTGGCGAGCGGAATTACGGGCAC
>JBOHTB010000130.1:0-5287 GCA_050733435.1 Gemmatimonadaceae bacterium
AGCTTCGCTTCACCGAGCGCTTCGAGTGTCCGAACGATGGAACGCTGGCTCCGGCGCCAACCCCGCAGCTTTTTTCGTTCAACAATCCCCGCGGTGCGTGCAGCCAGTGCAACGGGTTCGGCGCGATTCTGGAGTACGATGAAACACTCGTCGTCCCTTATCCTTTGCGCTCGCTGCGCGATGGCGCGATCGATCCATGGACCAAGCCGCGCTACGACAATAAGCGTCGTGCGCTCGCGGAATTTGCGAAGCGCGAGCGGATCCCAATGGACAAGCCGTGGGAGCAGCTCACGTCTGCGCAGCGCCAGCTGCTGCTCCACTCAAAAACTCGTGGCTACAAGGGAATCTTTCCTTTTCTGCGGGACCTCGAGGCGAAGCGCTACAAGCAGTACATCCGGGTTTTTCTGCGACAATACCAGACCGCGCAGGAGTGTCCGCGGTGCCACGGTACGAAGCTCCAGCCCGAATCGCTGAACGTTCGCGTCGGAGGACTCAATATCGCCCAGGTCGCAGAGCTGCCCGTCGATCAATTATCTGTCTGGTTGAACGACCTCCAGCTCAGCGAATTCGAGCTCAGAGTTGCCGAGATGATTCTCAAGGAGGCGCGCAATCGCGTCACTTTCCTTCGCGACGTTGGACTCGGCTATCTCTCCATGAATCGCGCGACACGCACTCTGTCCGGCGGAGAGGCGCAGCGCATTGGTCTCGCGAATTCTCTCGGCTCGCAGCTGGTGGATACGCTTTACGTTCTCGACGAGCCATCGATCGGGCTTCATCCACGCGACATGGATCGTCTGCTCAAGCTCCTGCAGCGACTTCGTGATGCCGGCAACAGCGTGCTCGTCGTCGAGCACGATCTCGCGGCGATCGAAGCGGCCGATTACATGGTGGAGCTCGGCCCTGGAAGTGGCGAGGCAGGTGGCGAGGTTGTTTTCGCGGGTCCGATGTCGCGAATTGCGGAGAGCCCACTGACTGGACAATACGTGACCGGAGCGCGCACAATTCCGCTGCCAAAGGATCGCCGCAGACTCGGTCCGCGCTGGATCACGCTCACCGGCGCGCGCGAGCACAATCTTCAGGACGTCGACGTAAAGATCCCGCTCGGCGCTCTCACTGTCGTCACAGGTGTGTCGGGATCTGGTAAGAGCACACTGGTTCACGACGTGCTTTACCGCGCGCTCGAGACCCACATCGTCGGCGAGCACTCGGCGAAGATCCACCTCGGTGAGAAAGTCGGCGAGTACGAGACTATCACCGGCTTCGATGCGCTCGAAGATGTCGTGATGATCGATCAGAGCCCGATCGGAAAATCACCGCGCTCGAATCCGGTGACTTACGTGAAAGCGTTCGACGAGATCCGCTGCATTTTTGCCGACGCCCCGCTGGCGCGACAGCGAAAATACACCGCCGGAACCTTCAGCTTCAACGTCGAGGGAGGACGTTGTCCTGGATGCGAGGGCGCGGGTGCGCTCGAGGTCGAGATGGTGTTCATGGCGGACGTCTTCGTCCCGTGTGAAGAGTGCGGCGGTAAGCGGTACAAGCCAGAAGTTCTGGATGTCACGGTGCGCGGGAAAAACATCTTCGAGGTGCTGAATCTCACCGTCGACCAGGCGATCCGATTCTTTCCACGCGAAGAGAGGCTGGGTCAGGCGCTGTGGCAGCTACAGCAGGTAGGGCTCGGCTACTTGAGACTCGGACAACCGGCGACAACTCTTTCCGGTGGAGAAGCGCAGCGAATCAAGATTGCGCGGGAGCTCGCACTGGCGGGAAAGAAATCAGGCCGAAAGATGTACGTGATGGACGAGCCGACCACTGGCCTTCATCTCGAAGACATCAGAAAGCTCGCCAAGGTCTTCGATCGTTTGCTCGAGCAGGGCCACACACTGGTTCTCATCGAGCACAATCTCGACGTGATCAAGCTCGCCGACTGGATAATCGATCTTGGTCCAGAGGGCGGAGTGGGCGGTGGACGTCTGGTCGCGATGGGAAGGCCCGAGGATGTCGCGCGTGTGCCGGAGTCGCACACCGGACGCTGGCTCGTTCCGCTCCTCAAGCGTCGCGACCCGACCAACGATCTTCCGGCCCGGCTGATGTTGGGCGAATCAGAATCGATACGACACCAGCTCGCGCTTTAATCGATCGCGACCCTGCCTAGCGCGTTTCCTGGGCGATCCGAGCCAGCCTCGCGCTAAGTGCGCGCGGAGCAAAGCGATTTGCCTGCGCGACGATTTTGTTTCGAATTCCTGGAATCGCGAGGCGCTTGCCGTGCATCATCGCATCGAATCCGTAATGGGCGACGTCGGCGGCGTCGGCAACGCCAAAAGTGGTGAAGAGCCGCGAGGTGGTGAGGTGCGCGACGTCGGCAAATTCTGTCTGAGTCGGGCCCGGACAGAGCGCGGTGACCGTCACTCCAGTGTTGCGGAGCTCCTCGGCCAACGCTTCCGAGAAGCTGAGCACGTACGCCTTGGTGGCGTAGTAAACCGCCATCAGCGGCCCGGGCTGGAACGCCGCCGTCGACGCGACATTCAGCACACGCCCGGCGCGGCGCTTGATCATGCCGGGCACAAAGAGTTTTGTGAGATGGGTGAGCGCCGAGATGTTGACCTGGATCATGTCGAGCTCGCGGCGAAGCTCGGTCTCGGCGAATTCGCCGCCGAGTCCGAAGCCAGCGTTGTTGATCAGGGCGTCGATCTGAATGTCTTCGTTGCGGAGAAAATCGAAGATGGTCTGCGGCGCGTCGGGAATGCGGAGATCGGAGGCGAAGACGTGCGCCTTCACATCGAACGTTCCTTCGAGCTGTCCTGCCGCCGCTTCGAGGGTGTCTCGGCTCCGCGCGACCAATACCAGATCGAATCCGTTGCGTGCGAGAACTCTGGCGAGCTCGAGACCGATTCCACCGGAGCCACCAGTGACGAGCGCGGTCTGGCGCTTGGTGCCGTTTCGTTTTGAAGCCATGAGAAAAGAAACTAGCTCAAAGAAAAAAAATCCGGAATGTCCGCTGCGATTGCCGGATCGGAATCGGTTGATTCCGGGTATCTCCTCGGCTAATTTTCGGAGCTATTCCCGAGTAGCTCAGGTGGTAGAGCAGGTGACTGTTAATCACCGGGTCGGGGGTTAGAGTCCCTCCTCGGGAGCTGGATAAAGTTCGCAGCGAAAACGTGATACATCATGCGGGCACTGCCAGGCTTGGAGTGCCCGTTTGAATTTTCCGCCTGTGGTGTGACAGCAACTGTTCCGCGGTGGAACCCAAAGCCCAAAACCGCGGCAACGTCAAAGCGTGCGCTGCAGCTATCCGGGAAAACCACCGAGTGTAAACGACTGAAATGACTCGCTGGACATTGATGGTGACGGCCTCTCTAAATCACTTGCTGGACATCGATGGTGACGGCCTCTATCGTGTTCAGAACTCCAGTTATCGAGGTTGGTGATGCAACGAATCACTGTGCTGACACTGGGCATGCTGCTCGCCGCTGCATCGCTCGCGCCAAGGTTGACATCTCAGACGCCAGCTACCCCGCCGGTCGGCTCAGCCCAAACCCCACAGACAACGGAAGCGCCGGTAGTTTCGGGCCGCGCGGATCTCCAGGCTCCACTCGACAAGGTGTGGGCCGCGCTGCCTGCAGCGTACGCTTCGCTCTCGATTCCGATCACGGTCAACGAGCCCGCGAACCGTGTGATCGGTACCGAGGGGATGCGGACACATCATTACCTCGGCGACGCTCGGCTCAGCAAGTTCTTGAACTGCGGTGAGATCGAGGGCACCCTGAACGCAGATACCTACGACGTGAATCTGTCGATGCTTACCCAGTTGCAGCCGAATGCTGCCGGCGGGACAACAGTGACAACGAAGGTCGATGCGGCGGCGAAGCCGGGCTCAACAGCCGGCCAGTACAATGGTTGTATCTCGACAGGCCAGCTCGAAACGCGGTTGGTGCGGTTCATCGAATCGCAGCTCAGGTAGAAGCCCGCCATCGTCGCCGCTGAATCTCCGCGGGGAAAGACTTTCAGTGCTGGCCGAGGAACTTGATGGTTCCGTCGGTCTCAACTCGATAGACGAAGTGATCCGTCATTATGTACTCCGGTATCCGCGGAGTGCGCACGAGAACGTGGAAGACATCGGTGTCCTCGGGAATATCGGCGAGGACGGCAGTGTGGGTTCCTGCTTCCATCGTGGCGCCGGGCTGCGGCGGTCTGACCTGCCGGAATTCGATCACCGAGTTGTGCAGTCGTCGCTTCTCGCGAATGGTGCGCCCGTCGGGTGACACGAGATAACGCGTGTCTGCGCCGAGGGGAAACACCCCGGCGACGGTCTGGGCGGGCATGAGATACACGTACCAACTGCCGTCCGGGAGCGGCAAGACGGCCGAATTGTAAGGGCGCGTAACCGATCCGAAATCTTTTCTGGCAACGTCGATGCCGCGCGCCGCGCGTGCATAGTAACCGGTGTCTGCAACGGCGAGTGGATGGGCGATCGCTGCAAATCCCTCGAACGGACCCGTTTGCGCGCTCCGAATCGCTTCATACGCAACCAGAAAAGTGTCGCGGTTCGCGGTCAACGTTCCGAACACTGCCGCCCATCCCTTGGGGGTCGGCCGCGCTATGTAGCTCGTGATCGTTCCATCTTTTGGCTTGAGAGCCTCCACTGCGTCGGTTGCATGCCACGCGGCGAAATCATATTCGGCCAGGGCCCGCCCCCGGACGGTGATATCATCGAGCGCTGATCGAGTTGGCGCGGCTACCTGCGCGTGCGTCGAAGTTGCGACGGACAGCAGTAACACAACTACAAGCGCGGGCGTGATGCTTCGGCCGAATGCTGATCTTTGCGGCCTGATGAGAGGTCTACATTCCATTCTTCAGAGACGAAACACAAGCGTCCCGAGTCACCGTTTTCATCAGGAGGTTTCGCTCGGCTCGTTTGCCACCTCTGGTCCATCGCTTACACGACTGTCGATCGAATTTCTTTTGGAGAGCTAATGCCTGGAAAAAGCGGCGGACAACGTTTCCCAAACGTTGATCGAGTTCTTGCTGGGGAAGCCGCGGCCCACTAAGGTAAGTAAACGCGAACGCTGCACGGCTCGCTCACCCCCTCGGACAATCGCAAGAGGAAAACGCGATGAAGTTCATGCTCCTGATTTACAACGATCCAACGCTGCTCGGCGAAATCTCGCAATCAGAGTTCGATTCGCAAATGCGGGATTGTCTCACGCACGCCGACGAGCTTCGCCACGAAGGATATTTGCTCGACTCGCAGCAGCTGGAGGATCCGTCCACTGCCCGATCGGTTCGA
>JBOHTB010000131.1:0-15714 GCA_050733435.1 Gemmatimonadaceae bacterium
GGTCTTGACAGGTCAGGTGGCGTAGGGGCACAGGCACGGCTCTCGCCCTTGCGCCACGAGAACACTCCCGGCTTTGCAACTCGTAGCGATTGGCCTCGAGCGAGCAGCGGGTAGCGGCATGGTTAAATGCGCCATCGCGGCGCCGTCGCTCCGCACGCCGTGAGTTCTCCGTCCTCAGCCAGTCCGAGTCCTCGATCCGGAATCAGTCCGCGATCAGCAATGCCGTTAGTCCGAGTCCTCGGTCAGCAGACCGTTGCAAGTCCCGCGTCCCTCTTCCCGCTTCCCGCTTCCCGCTTCCCGCTTCCCGCCCCGTCTCCCCCTCTCTAGAATTGCTTATAAACAAAAATCCGATGAGGCTCCATCGATGAAAGTGCTGCGCTTGCTCTTGCTGTTCGCCTTCCCCGCCATCGCCGCCGCTCAAACTACTCAACCCGAGCTCGGCAGCCGCGCCGCTCCGATTATCGTGCACGGCGGTCTGAGATTCCGCGATCTCAATCGGAACGGCAAGGTCGATCCATACGAGGATTGGCGGCTCTCACCCGCCGCGCGCGCGCGCGATCTCGTTGCGCGCATGACGCTCGAGGAAAAGGCTGGCACGATGATGCATGGAACTGCGCGCGTCGGCGGACCGAACGCCTCTGTCGGGATGGGTGCGAGCTACGATACGGTCGCCAATCGCACCCTCATCGACAGCGCGAAAGTCACCTCGATGATCACGCGACTCCGCGGCGATGCCACCACTCTCGCGACGCAGAACAACGCGCTGCAGGAAATCGCCGAGCGAACGCGACTGGGAATACCGGTGACGATAAGCACCGACCCACGGAACCATTTCCAGGATATCACCGGCGCGAGCGTCGTCACGCCGGTTTTCTCGCAGTGGCCCGAGACGCTCGGCTTCGCCGCCATTGCCGACGCTGCACTTGTGCGCCGCTTCGGTGACATCGCTCGGCAGGAATATCGCGCGGCGGGAATCCAGATGACGCTCTCGCCTCAAGCCGATCTCGCCACGGAGCCGCGCTGGGGTCGGATCAACGGCACCTTCGGCGAGGACGCCGATCTCACCGCACGCATGGTGCGCGCGTACATCGAAGGATTCCAGCACGGCGAGCACGGCGTCGACAAATCCGGCGTCGCCGCGGTGGTGAAGCATTGGGTTGGCTACGGCGCGCAGCACGAGGGACTGGACAGCCACAACTATTACGGACGCTATGCCGTCTTCGGCCCGAGCACCGGGCCGACCAACATCGCGTACCAGATTCGGCCGTTCGTCGCCGCCTTCGATGCGAACGTCGCGGGAGTGATGCCGACGTATTCCATCCTTCAGGGCGCGACGTGGGACGGAAAGCCGATCGAGCAGGTCGGCGCTGGATTCAACAAACAGCTGCTCACCGACATTCTTCGCAATCACTACGGTTATCGCGGTCTCATCATCACCGACTGGGCGATCACGAACGACTGCGGTCCGCGCTGCCGGCAGGGCGCACCTGTTGGCCAGCGTCCCTCCTTTGCGGACGTCGGGATGCCGTGGGGCGTCGAGGACATCCCAATGCAGGAACGCTTCGTGAAAGCGGTTCGCGCCGGCGTCGACCAGTTCGGTGGAACCGAGCGCACCGACCTGCTCGTCAGCGCGGTGCATTCTGGAGAGCTCACTGAAGCGCGAATCGATTCGTCCGTCGCGCGAGTACTCGCACAGAAATTCGCGCTGGGTCTATTCGAGAATCCGTATGTCGACCCCGCCGCTGCCGCGCGCGTTCTGGGCAACGCCGCATTTCGGAATGCAGGTCTCGACGCTCAGCGACGCGCGCTGGTACTTCTGGAGAACACGGGGAAAATCCTTCCACTCAGCCGTGGAGCGCGCCGAATTTACGCTCGCGGAATCGACTCCGCCGCGATCGCACGCGAAGGATGGACAGTCGTCACAGATCCATCGCAAGCGGACCTCGCGATCATTCGGCTCGCCGCGCCATCGCAGCAACTACATCCGCAATTCATGATCGGGCAGTTCTTCCATGAAGGAAGTCTCGCTTACAACGACAGCACTCCGGGATTCGCCGAGTTCATGCGGGTGAGCGCGAAGGTGCCGACGATCGCGGTGGTGTATCTCGATCGTCCGGCGGTTCTGACGCCAATCAAGGAGCACGCACGCGCACTTATCGGAAGCTTTGGCGTGAGCGATCAAGCGTTGCTCGATGTACTCACTGGTCGCGCGCGTCCGGAGGGAAAGTTGCCGTTCGATTTGCCGGCGTCGATGGAAGAAGTCGAGGCGCAGCGGCCGGATCTGGCGCACGATATTCGGAATCCGCTTTATCGGTTTGGGTTTGGATTGAGGTATTAGCGGGAAGCGGGAAGCGGGAAGCGGGAAGCGGAATAACAGCGCCGGGACGCGGACAAACGGTATTCTCCGAATGGCTTTGGTGTGCGACGCATCTGCAAGCCTGGCTATTCAATTCGAATGGCACAGGCTAACCCCGTTCAGAGTTACCGCGACCTCCGTGTGTGGAACACCGCAATGTCCCTGGCGCTCGAGGTGTATCGTCTCACGGAGGCATTCCCTGCTGCTGAACGCTTTGGTCTCACAAGTCAACTGAGACGCGCGGCGGTGTCCGTCCCGTCGAATATCGCCGAAGGACATGCCCGCACCAGACGTGGTGAATACAAGAATTCTTTGTCCGTTGCCCGAGGTTCAGTGATCGAAGTGGAGGTGCAACTAACGTTGGCAATGGACTTGGGCTACGTGCAGGCAGCCACCCTCGCAAAGGCTTTAGACCATTGTGATGCCATTAGTCGTATGATCACCAATCTGAAACGAGCGCTGTAGCGGCAGGGCGGGCTGCGGTGGTAAAGTGTTCAGTTACCCCCTTCCCGCATCCCGCATCCCGCTTCCCGCTTCCCGCTTCCCGCCTACGCTCCGCAGCTAACATCCGCCGCATTCGCGATCATATTCCGATAGTTCTCCGGATCGAGATGCGCGCCGGCGGCCGCGAAGTACTTCTCCCAGAAGCTCCGAATCGCCGCACCGCGCGCGCTGCTCACGTCGGCGCCCGACACCAGCACGCACACACCGCGAAGCTGCGGAATTCTTCCCTCCGCCGACAAGCGCTTGATCCACGCATCAGTCGGAATCGCGTCCCGCGTCGTCATCGTCACATCAGGCGTGTCGTTGATCATGTCAGAGAGGAGCAGCAAGGTGCGACGCGTGTTGCTCTCGGGTCTCGAGTAATCCGCCGCCCGGACGAGAGTGCCGAGGATATCGGTGTTTTTTATCTCCTTTGCGCGCGTCGTGTCGAACAGGATCTGCGCCTGCATCCTCGCAATCGCCTTGAAATCGTCCAGACGTCTCAGCTCCGACGGCCCGATCTTTCCCGGGTTGCGCGGCTCACGCGTGCTGTCGGACCACTGGCGCGCGGGAGTCCTCCCGCCTTGGTACATCTCGACCAGGGTGAGCTTGTCGCCGACCTCGAGGTTGTCGATCAGCGCGTTCAGCAACCGCTTCGATTCCGCGAGCTCATTCTGCGTGCGACTGCCGGAGATGTCGATTCCCACGACGTACGACTGGGATTCGTGCGGGAGCACGCCACCGTCCGCGCCCGAGCACGCGAGAGTGGCGCACGTGCCCGCCGCCAGAAGAAGGTGGTTCTTCATATTGATCTCACTGCGGGCGGCTGCTGAACGCTCGCCGAAGAAAATCCCACCACGCGCGCGTATTCCCGCGTGAGGCCATCGAGATCGCGAAGAAGCTGAGCGAATTCGATCGGCGTGCGAAACTCCACGCTCTCGTTGAGCTCCGGCAGCGGAATCACGTACGGCTCTTTGAACGCGAGAATGCTGGCGGTGTCGAGGCGTCTCAACACGGCGTTCTGCCCGCGGAACTGCGGGATCACGCTCTGGAGCGCGGCCTGCTTTCCGCGCCAGTCACGCAGCGGATTCGATTGCACCAGATGATTGATACGTCCCGCCTCGGTCTGCGCCGCGTTCTCGGCCGATTGCGCGGTGTGTTTGAGCTTGATCGCATCCGCGTCGAGGCGCTGGATTTTCTTCCGCATCAACGCGAGAAGCGGATGCTCGCCGCGCTTGTCCGACAGCACTTCTTTCTTGTAGACGAAGCCGAGCGTCATGGCTGCCATGACGAGACCGAGATTGAGATACAGGATGGCGGTGTTTATCCGCTGCACGGTGATCGCGTAGGCAGCGTCGTCGGTGTGCTGTTGGAGCGTGCGCGTCGCCTCGAGCTCGCGCTGTGCCGTCGCCGCGGTTTTCGTGAGATCCGTTCCCTCTGCCGCCTCTGCGGCGCGAGCCTGTTGCAGCGACACGCTGTCGGCGTGCACGCGATCGGCAGCAGTTGTCGCAATCTGAGCGCGAGCGGAATACATGAACAGGAGCACGAACGCCACTCCAGCGAGTGCGGCGGTAAGGACGACCGCATTCTGACGGCGATTGCTGCGGATGGTTGTCGACGCAAGCGGCGATTCCTTGACGCTGAAGGCGACGATCGAGCGTAGTGAAGATCCGGCCGTCTTTCCGAGCAGTACGAGGATGACGACCGCTACGAGCGCGACGACGAACGCCTCGAAGTGGAGGAGCATGTCCTGCATCACGACGAACGGCCCCGCAAGCCACGTGTTGCTCTCAGCGGCTTCGCCAAGGCTCGACGCGAGCTGGACGAGAGTGGAATCCATCGGCAGGAGCAAACGGAAGACAGGAAAGTTGGCAGTGAATTCCGCCGCGGCCAGGATGCCGGCGAAAATCCAGAAACCCGCCGAGCTCTTGAAGATCCTGTCGTAACCGACGGTTGATTTGTCGGCTTCTCCGGCTCGCGTCGCGTTCTCGATTTCCTCCTCGGCCGCGTGCCGCTCGTTGGTGTTGGCCTCGATCGCATAGTTCATCGCGCGGAAGGTCGTGATCTGGCCGTTGAGAGCGGCGGTGCCCGCCTGAATCGCGTCCTGCATTTTGATGGCGACGCGATCGTGCCACTGTCGATAGAGCTCGGTGCACTTCATGGCGAGCACTTGCTCGGGCTCGATGGGGCCGTCGCGCGCGACGTCGTGTCGAGGAAGACCCTTCTCCGCCCAATCAGCGGCGAGCCTCGACGCTTCCTGTTCGATGACGTAGAGCTCGCGATTGAACCAGTAGTTGGTGTTCTTGGTAATCGCGTAGACGCCGTTGCCTTCGGGATCCAGATCGGGAGCGGGCTTTCGGATGAACCACGATCGGATTCTGTTTCCGAGCGAGCGGGATTTTTCCCAGAGCGGAGTCAGCGTGCGAAAACGCGACGGCTCGGCGTACGCGTAAACGCGATTGTTGATCCGTCGCGGCGGAGCGGAAGTGCCATTGCCGTTGCTGCTGCCATTTCCGTTGCGGGATGCGCTCAGACCATCGATCTGATCTAGCGTTTGGATCGGAGGTGAGATCTTTTCCACGGTGCCTCTCCATCTTTGAGGGACGGGTGCACGCCCTCTACTCGGGTTGCTTGGGGCAGGTCCGGGTATCGACGGCTAGGGTCCATTCCGCCAAACTCGTACCGCAGCTCTACAGTACCCCGCAAAAAGGGTTAAAGCCCGGATTCCTGACTTCAGGGGCTATTCTGTCACTACGGGCGGGCCACGCCTGCGATTCAAAGGCGGTTCGCCGGCGCGTGGTCTTGCCGGGACCGAGCACTGGCGGGACCTTCCGCAGGCGCCACCGGGTATGGCTGTCAACAGCGCCTGCTCAAAATTCAAACAGAGGACGCGCGATGAAATTTTCGAGAGCGATCTCCATCGTCATCGCAGCGTTCGCGGTGCTGGTTCCGACCAGCCGCGCCACGGGACAGCAGCCGCCGATAGTGATAGCCGGGCCGCCCGGGCCACCGGGTGGAATAGCGGTGATTGGGGAGCAAGGGCGGGTCATTTGGGGCCAGCCACCCGCGATAAAGGCCGGAGAGCGGGTCCGTTTGACGCTGTCCCAATCGCCCAAACCGAGAGTCGAAGGAAAAGTCGGATTCGTCAGCGGAGACTCGATAAGCCTGCGCGGCGTGAATGGCGACACGCCGTTCGCGTTGAGTGACGTCGCGCTTCTCGAAGTGCGCCGGAAGAGCGGCGGCAGCTTCGTGCGTAGCGTGGCTTACGGACTCCTCGGCGGAGTCGTTGGCGGAGCTGCGGCAGGCGCCGCTCGCGGCAATGTCAACACCGGCGATGGAAGAATCAGCACTGCAGGGAATGCCCTCATCGGAGCGGTTGTGGGCGGCGCACTCGGCTTTGTAGGCGGCGCGGTGTACGGAGCGTGCTGCTCGTCGACATGGAAGGCTGTGCCGATATCACGCTAAACTCCGCCGCTGGACGAGCTCCTTTCAACCGTCCGGAGTGAGGCGCTGTCATACCAGTACTCTCTTCCAAGGCTATCGTGCGCGCAGCTCTCAGTGCCTTCCTTATAGTATCCAGCCTGCTCGCGGCTCCTCTTGAAGGCCAGACTTCGCGTGCACTCGACACCGCAGGTGTGCGCCGCTGGCGAGAGGATCTCGCGTTCCTGCGAAAGGAGATGCCGGCGCATCACGCGAACCTTTTTCATCAAATGACATCGGTGCAGTTCGACAGCGCGCTCAATTCGATAAGCGCGCGACTGCCAACACTGACACGGCACCAGGTGATCGTCGAGCTCCAGAAACTCGACGCTCTCGTTGGCGACGGACACTCTGCTGTCGCCCCGTGGCGCGACAGCGTGATCGCGTTCCACACGCTGCCTATCACACTCTACTGGTTCCAAGAAGGCATCATCGTCCGCGCCGCTGATTCCGCGCACGCAAATCTCCTCGGCGCTCGCGTACTTGCGATAAACGGCATGCCTGTCGATTCGGCCGCAGCGCGGATCAGGCCGCTCATAAGCCGAGACAATGAAATGGGAGTGCGCGCCTACACGCCGATCTTCATGGTGATGCCGGAGATCCTGCAGGCAGCTGGGATTGCGCCGGACATAAACCGGATTCCACTCATCGTCGAACAGGACGGCAAGCGGCGGACAGTCACCCTTTCTCCCGCCGGATTATATCCGATCATGACCGGTGACATCGATCGCAGCTGGATGAAGCGCCAGGGCTGGGTGGATGCGCGCGACAAGGCGCCGACGCCGCTCTGGCTGAGCGATCCAACAAACATGTATTGGTTCAAGTATCTGCCGGATACACGCACGCTCTACACTCAGATCAACACCATCCAGCAAAAACCCACGGATTCGCTGCGGGCCTTCATGGCGCGCGCAATCGCAGCGGCAGACTCGGCGGGCGCTCAGAAGTTCGTTGTCGACCTGCGTTTGAACGGCGGCGGGGATGGGACCCTGAACAACTTTATCATGCTGCCCCTGATCAAATCGAAGTACGACACGCCGGGCCATCTGTATGTGTTGACGGGCCGCCGCACCTTCTCGGCGGCGCAGATGCTCGTGACGGAGCTGATGAAATACACGACGTCGATTTTCGTGGGAGAGCCGACGGCGTCGCACGGAAATCATTTCGGGGACTCGTACCGTATCGTAATGCCCAATAGCAAAGTGACGGTGAGAGTGTCAACGCTATGGCATCAGTATCTTGATTCGCGCGACAAGAGAATGATGATCGAGCCGGATATCGCGGCGCCGCTCACCTTTGCTGATTACGCGGCGGGCAGGGATCCCGTATTGCGGGCGGTGCCAAACCAATAGGGAAGTACTAGTCCCGCAAACTCAATCCAGATTCCGGGCAATCCCTTGACTGGCCGACTACCTACCCATAAGCTGGCGACGTACACCCTAACTGGGCCGCTCCCACGCAGAACCGCGTAATGCAGGGGTCAAGATGACGCACACGACGAGAAGACTCGCGCTGACAATCTCGATGGTTCTTGCCATCGCTTCCCTGTCACAAAACGCCGACGGCCAGACGGCTGACCAGCGCGCGATACGCGCCGCGTCCGCCGCGTGGCAGCGCTACATCTCGGCGCAGAATGTCGACAGTATCGTCGCGCTTCATGCT
Organism: Gemmatimonadaceae bacterium; assembly: GCA_050733435.1. Lineage (GTDB taxonomy): Bacteria > Gemmatimonadota > Gemmatimonadetes > Gemmatimonadales > Gemmatimonadaceae > UBA4720. Next base: position 7,982 of record JBOHTB010000131.1, read on the forward strand.
CCGGATGCTGTGGTAATGTTCGCCAACAGCCCGGTCGTAGAAGGCTCGCACGGCGTCCGCTCGACCTGGGCCGACATCGTCAAGCTTCCCGGTCTATCGATGCACTGGACGCCGAAGCGCATCGACGTCGCCAGTCCAACAGTCGCTACGGAGTACGGAACCTACACCGATTCCTACGACGGCCCCAGCGGCAAGATCAGCGATGCGGGGAATTACGTCACCGTCTGGCACAACGTGAACGGAAAGTGGAGAATCGCTTACGACGCGCCGGTAAGCACCATGCCGGCCGCGGCCGCTGCGCCCGCTGAAACGACTGACTTCATAACGAAGGGCGGAAGCGACCTGACGTGGAGCGATTTCGCCTCGCCCGGATTCCCGCCCGGTGCCAAGATCACCGTGTTGCAAGGCAACACCGCCTCGTCAGGGCAATTCGCGCTGCGACTCAGTCTGCCCGACGGATATCAGATTCCGCTGCACTGGCATCCAACTGCGGAGACGGTCACCGTGTTATCCGGTGGAGGGATGTTCGGAATGGGCAACGCGGTTGACATGAGCGCGGCGCACAGCTTTGGCGCCGGGGACTACGTCTACATTCCGGCGCGGCATCCACATTTCCTGCAGACACGCGGTGCGACAGTACTGCAGGTCACCGGCAATGGGCCGTTTCAGATCAACCTCGGCGTTCCGAAGTAGGAGTTGCTTGTGCGCAATCGAAGTGCGCGAGAAAGAGATTTTTGTTGATCGCGGCGTCCAGGAGTTTATGCCTCATCGCTGGCGTCACTTTATTTACGGCACTGCGTTCCTCGCTAGCGACCGCACAGACGGGGACGCGCGGTACAGTTGACACGGCGGCAGTTCCCCAACTGGACACCGTGGTCGTAACGCCGAGCCGGTCGGCGACGAGCATTCGCACCTCCGCCGTCGCGGTGAGCTCGGTTCCGGGGTCATTCATCCGAGCGTTGCCGTTTCGTTCTGTTGGCGATGCGCTTTCGGTCGTTCCCGGAATCGCCGTCATCGACGCGAGCTCGCTCGGCGGAGATCCGAGGATCATCGCGCGGGGGTTCTACGGCGGAGGCGACACCGACTATGTGCCTGCGGAGATCGATGGGGTACCGATCGCCGCGCTGGGATCGGGTGCAGTCGACTGGACGATGTTGCCTCCGGACGCATTCGGCCGACTCGAAGTCGTACGCGGGGCGACGTCGTACCTGCACGGTGACGCTGCGCTCGGCGGGACGCTCAACGAGCTCATCCCAGTATCGCCGGCAGAATTGTCGTGGCGTGCGGCCGGCGGTTCATACGGAGTTGCCGACGGGGCGCTGAACGCGACGCACAATCTTGGCGACGTCGCGGCCGGCATTGCCGCCGATTATCGATCATCGAATGGTTATCGCATCGGCGAGAATTCGACCGCAGGTAATCTGCACGCAAAGATCGAGAAGTACGGCGCTTCATCCTCCGTCTCGGGATTCATCCAGCTACACGGACGCGAATTCAAGGATCCGGGTCCGCTTTTGATTACGACGTCAGACCGTCGCGCGCAGAATGGTTTTTTTCGCTTCGACAATCTTTCAGACCGAGTCGATCGCGCGGGACTGACGGGCACGCGACTGATCGGACCGGCCAAAGCATCCGGGTACTTCGTCGGTGAATACGCTACTGACAGAGCGGTCAAGACGCTTCCTCTTTCGACTGATTTCGCCGACACCAAACTGCGACACACCAAGGCGCCGCGCCTTCTGGCTTCGGGCCAGGTCGAGCTTGGCGACGACGCTCTGCGCGAGTGGGGGCATCTCGTCGCAGGCGTGGATGCAGCAGCAGGTAGACTCACCTCGACATACGCCGACGTGGTCACCGGGGATCAGACCGCGTACGCGAATTCGAATGGAGAGCCCAGTGCCCAAAGTCCGCCATCGAGAGTGACCAGGAGGTCAGTCGCGGGATTTATGAATTGGCAGCTACGGCCCCTTTCGCCGCTGCGCATTACGCTGGGCGCGCGCGACGACCGCATCGCCGATAAGTTCGTGCCGAGCAGTGCGGACGGTGGCAGCACGTTGAGCAAGGTCCACAATGCGGTGAGTCCCCGTCTCGCCGCGAATCTTGCACTGCCTTCCTCGGAACGATCGTCGACTAACATTTATCTCTCTGCCGCGCGAGCGTTCAAGGCTCCGACGCTCGATCAGCTCTTCGACGATCGCCACATACCAATTCCCGTCGCGCCTTTCTCCGCTACGACTTCGAATCCCGATCTCGTTCCCCAGCACGGCACGTCGCTCGAGGGCGGCCTCTATGAATCGTGGAGACTGGCGGGAGCGTCTCGCCTTGACTGGTCGGTGGCTTTGTACCGTGAAAAAATGCGGGACGAGCTGGATTTCGATCTGACGACTTTCCGCTACATCAACATTGGGCGCAGCCTCCACCGCGGCGGTGAGGTCGGAGTTACGTGGGAGATGCCTGGTAAGTGGCTCGCATTCGGTAACTTCTCGCAGCAGCAGGCGGTGGCGATTGGGGGCGCCAACGATGGCAAGCAATTGAAGGCGATCCCGCGACGCATCGCATCCGCGGGCGTGAACGCAACTATCTGGCGCGGACTCACGGCGGGCGTGGTCGCGACTTCCTTGACCGGCGTGTATATCGACGATCAGGATCTAGTTTCACTGCCCGGATACGCGCGCGTCGACGCACGGGTTGGAATCCCGTTCGGCCCGGCGCGAGTGACGATCGATGTAATGAATGCGCTCGACCGGCGCTACGACGCTACCGCTTTTCCGGATCCGGCCGGCTCGTCGGCCATCTTTCGGTATCCGGCCGCGGGACGAACGTTCGTCATCGGATTGGAAGGAAGATGAATTTCATCCCGGCGAAGACCACTGCCGCTGCCCTGACAAATGCTCTGCTCGTAGCATTCCTGCAGCTGACGGGTTGCACCACATCGCATACTGGGACGCTCGACGTGAAATCAGTTCAGTCAAAGCCATTCGGAACCATCGCGACCGGCCAGACCGCCGAGCTTTACACGTTGAGAAACGCGCACGGCGTAGAGGTGCGGCTCACCAACTACGGCGGGATAATCACGTCGATCGAGACGCCCGACCGCGCTGGTCGATTCGCCGACATCGTCCTCGGCTACGACGATCTCGCCGGATACCTAAAAGATTCGCCGTACTTCGGAGCGGTCGTCGGACGTTATGCGAATCGCATTGCGCGCGGCCACTTCACGCTCGACGGCACCACCTACACGCTCGCAATCAACAATGGACCCAACAGCCTTCACGGCGGACTGAAGGGTTTCGACAAAGGCATCTGGACGGCGCACCCATTTCAGAATCAGGAAGGACAGGGCGTCGCTCTCGACTACACGAGCCCGGACGGAGAGGAAGGATATCCGGGCACGCTTCACGTGAGAGTCACCTACACGTTGACGGCCGATGATCGACTGATCGTTGATTACGCGGCAACCACTGACAAGCCCACGCCGGTGAATCTGTCGCAGCACACCTATTGGAATCTCGCGGGCAATGCATCGCGCGACATACTCGGCCACGTACTAATGATGAATGCCGACGCGATCACTCCGGTCGACTCCTCTCTGATTCCGACGGGCGAGATCATGCCGGTGGAGGGCACACCGTTCGATTTCCGCACGCCGACGGCAATCGGCGCGCGAATCGATCAGCGGGACAACACGCAGATCCGCTACGGCAACGGCTACGACCACAACTTCGTACTGAATCGCGGAAATGCCGCCGCGGATGCGCTGGTGCACGCCGCTCGCGTCGTCGAGCCCTCGAGCGGACGGACGCTGGACGTCTACACGACTCAGCCCGGGCTCCAGTTTTATTCGGGCAACTTCCTGGACGGCAGCATCACCGGCAAAGGCGGGCACGTGTACCGCTTTCGGTATGGTTTGGCGCTCGAGACGCAGCATTATCCCGATTCGCCGAATCATCCGAACTTTCCATCGACGATATTGCGCCCAGGGCAGGAGTTCAGGTCACGCACTGTCTTCCAGTTTGGCGTGACGCGATGAGCGGCGCCCGCCGGCTGTGCGTCGCCGCACTCCTCCTTCTTCCGCTCTCGGGCGCTACTGCGCAAGAGCGCGCGCGTTGGACGCCGCAACACGCGCGCGCCTGGGCCGATTCAACTGGCTGGCTCGTCGGAAGCAACTTCGCGCCGAGCACTGCGATCAATCAGCTGGAGATGTGGCAGGCCACGACGTTCGACACGACGACCATCAATCGCGAGCTCGGCTGGGCCGAATCGCTCGGCATGAACACGATGCGCGTCTTTCTGCACAATCTGCTATGGCAGCAGGATTCGAGCGGATTTCTAAATCGGATGGATCAGTTCCTGACGATTGCGCAGCGGCATCACATCCGGCCGATGTTCGTGCTGTTCGATGCGGTTTGGGATCCCTTGCCGCATCTTGGCAAACAACGCGCGCCGATTCCGCATCTGCACAATTCGGGATGGGTCCAGGCTCCGGGCGCGGCGATTCTTTCCGATACAATGCGTTACGACGAGCTGCGCGGATATGTGCAGGGAGTCGTCGGGAGATTCGCGAAAGATAGAAGAGTTGTGGCGTGGGATATTTTCAATGAGCCGGATAACACGAATCGCCCTGCGTACATCGCCTACGAGCCGATCGACAAGCCGGCGCTGACGCTGATTTTGATGCGAAAAGCATTTGCGTGGGCGCGCGAAGAACATCCATCGCAGCCACTGACGGCGGCGCCATGGCTCGGCGATTACGTCGATCCGTCGCGGATGCGTCCGGCGACGAAGTTCATGCTCGACAATTCCGACGTCGTCACGTTTCACAGCTACGACGACAGCGCGACGGTCGAGAAGCTGATCACCGCTCTGGAGCGTTACGGCCGGCCGATCATCTGCTCCGAATACATGGCGCGTCCGCGCGGCAGCACGTTCCAGAGCATCCTGCCGATCTTCGCGCGCCGACACGTTGGCGCGATCAACTGGGGATTTGTGTCGGGAAAGACGCAGACGATTTATCCGTGGGATTCGTGGACCGACGAATACACCGCCGAGCCGAAAGTATGGTTTCACGACATCTTCCATCGCGATGGAACGCCGTACGATTCGGCGGAGGTTCGTCTCATAAGATCACTCACGTCCGGGATCAATGCGCGGGACGGCGCGAGCCGCGGCACGCGGAAGGTCAGGTGAGAGTGGCCGAGGCTCCTCGCTTTGCCGCGATGATCTACCCACATGTCTTCGGCGGTACTTACTCCCCTGCATTCGCCTTCCCCGAACCGCGCTCTTGCTGAGGTACCGGGTTAACCACTAATTGCTGCTCCTCGGACCGACGATTCGCCGGCCCTCCATCCACTCAGGAGGATGTATGCGTACGCGTTTCGCCGCGCTCCCCGCCGCAATCGGCGTCGTAGCTGTCCTGTTCCCGATTGCTGCAAACGCACAATCTGACCCCGCTCTGAAATTGAGCACGTCGAACTCCGTGGCGGTGGCCGAGTTCAGAGCAGGTGTGGCGGATTTCGAAAACCTCTCCATGGAAGCAGCGGTGGCGCATTTCAGAAAGGCGAGTGACGCCGATCCGAACTTTGGTCTCGGGCGCGTCATGTTCGGCGCTATCAACTTCGCGCCCGCGAGTGCACAGGCGACCGCGGATCTGAATCGTGGCGTTGCGGACGCGGCGCTTCACGGCAGCACAAATGAGCTCCTTCTTGCCGCTGCCTATCGTGAAGCGGCGCTCGGGAACCAGGACGCAGCGGTCACGCTCTTCAAGGCCGCGTCGCAATTGATGCCGAACGATCGCCTGGTTGGGTTCAACGCAACTGGATCTTTTGCGGCAACACTGCCCGCAGCGCGCGAGTTCGCGGCGCGGTATCCGGACTATGCCCCCGCCTACAACATGCTCGCGTACAAATCGTGGGCGGCCGGCGATCGATCGGGTGCGCTTGCGGCGGCCAAGCGGCAGGTGGAGATGAATCCGGGGGCGCCAAATCCGCACGACACCTACGCCGAGCTGCTGCAGTGGAACGGCAACTTTGCCGAAGCCACTACTCACTACAAGCACGCCGCGGGAATGTCAGTCAAGTTTCCGGAGGCGTACACCGGACTGGCCGAAGTCGAAGCGCTGCAGGGACACTACGATCAGGCGCGATCGTACCTGAATCAGGCGATCGCGAATGCGTCATCGCCGGCGCAGAAGCTGGGTTATATGAGGGAGATCGCCGGAACGTACGCGATGGAGGGTGCGAGCCCCACCGCGATGATCCAATCGCTCGAGGCCGTAGCGTCGGAAGCAAAAGCGCAGAACAATCCGCGGGTTGAGGCAATCGCCTACTCGCAGATCGCCGCGGTTCAGGCGACCGCGGGTCAGACGGCTGCTGCGCATCAATCCGTGGCGAAGGCGGAAGCACTGAGCTCGAACATTCCGTGGAGCGTGCACTACTACAGCGCGATGGCGCACGGGATAATGAAGCACTGGGGGCCGGCGGGGCAGGAGCTCGCCACACTCAAAGCGCAAGCCGCGAACGACCCGACCGTTTCGAAGGACATGGTAGCGGCGGCGGAAGGGTTCCAACTCACTCAACAGGGAAAGCCGGCCGATGCCCTGCCGATTCTGATGGCGGCCGACACGACGAACGTGCTCGTGATGAATCGCATCGCAGAGGCGCACGCCGCGCTGGGTCACAGCGCCGAAGCGTCGGCGTGGAACAATCGCGTGAACCAGGATTACGCGCTTAATCTGGTGGATTTCACGAATGTGAATTCGCGGAGGAGAGCGAGAGCGGCGGGCACAGGTAAGCCCTAGTCCAGCGTACGGGAGGACCGAGGCGCGAACTAACTGCATCGACGATCGCGGACTGATTGAGGACCGATTGAGGACCGAGGGCTCGGACCACTGAGGACGGTCCTCGATGGTCCGCGTCCGCATTCCTCAATGAGTCCGGATCAGCAATGCACCTGGTCGGAGCCATCGGTCCTGCGCCCACCTTCCGCTTCCCGCTTCCCGCTTCCCACTTCACGAACTGCTAATCTCCGCCACGATCTTCCACTGTCCGCCGACGTTCTTCCAGACGTTGAGAAACGTTCCGGTCGATTTCACCGGCTTCCCAGCCGGCCTGTCCAAAGTCTCGCTAAACGTGCCGTAGTCCCACGCCATCGAGTGATCGGCGGAGAAATTGACACCGCCACTCTGGAACGTCGCATCGCGCACGTTGCTCTTGACTGCCTGGTCATAAGACTTTCGCAGATCGGCCGTCCCTTTGACGGCGGTCTTTCCGAGCGACACGACGCTTGGGTCGTAGTAGACCATCAACGAATCGACGTGCTTCCCCATCATCGCGCGAAGGAACGCGGAATCGGCGCCAAGGATTTGCCCGCGTGCGGCGGTCTCATCGAAGGAGCCCGATGCGGTGGTGGAGCTAGCGGTGCCCGATATCGCCGCGGAATCCGCGGTTGAGGACGTCGGCTTGTTGCAGCCGGACAAAAAGAGAAAGCCAGTCGTGAGCAAAGCGACACCTGTCGATCGCATAATTCCTCCGGTTTCGATTTTGGCGCGGACAACGCGCGATGACACAGGAATTCTAAATGATTGCCCATCGGGGGGGGCGGTTGGGAAGGGTTCTTTAACTGCAACTGAACGGGTGCGAGGACTGGCATCTCGACAGCTTAGCTTTTTACTGCAACTGAACTGGTGCGAGGTGTGAGCAAAAACGGTGTGAGTGACGGGTCACTGCGGTGGTGAC
>JBOHTB010000132.1:0-3408 GCA_050733435.1 Gemmatimonadaceae bacterium
TTTCTTTCCGAGCGCGAGTGGTTCGCGCGCGCCGTGCGCGATGCCGGGCTGGTCTGGGTTGGACCGAGCGCCGAGGCCATTGCCGCAATGGGGAATAAGACTGCGGCGCGCACGCTCGCTCTGGCCAACGACGTCCCCGTCGTGCCAGGGACCACAGAGCCGTTCGCCAACTCGAAAGAAGCAGCAAAAGTGGCTAAGAAGTTTGGCTATCCAGTGCTCCTCAAGGCAGCGGCAGGAGGCGGTGGAAAGGGAATGCGCGTCGTCTTGTCAGCGAACGACCTCGTCGCGGCATTCGACGCCGCGCAGCGCGAGGCAAAGAGCGCCTTCGGCGACGATGCCATTTATCTCGAAAAATTCGTGGAGCGGCCACGACACGTTGAGATCCAGATTCTCGCGGACTCACACGGGACCGTACTGTCGTTGGGCGAGCGTGAATGCTCCGTGCAGCGGCGACACCAGAAAATGATCGAGGAGTCGCCGAGCATTGCGGTGACGCCCGAGCTTAGAAAGAAGATGGGCGACACCGCCATCCGCGCCGTGCGCGCCACCGGATACGTCAATGCGGGCACGTGTGAGTTTCTTCTCGACCAGAATGGCGATTTCTATTTCCTCGAGATGAACACTCGGCTTCAAGTCGAGCATCCGGTGACCGAGCTGGTCACGGGAATCGATCTCGTTCAGTGGCAGCTACGGATCGCCGCGGGTGAGAAGCTCCCATTTCGACAGGAGGAGATTGTACCTCGCGGCTGGGCAATGGAGTGCCGCATCACGAGCGAGGATGGCGCAAATAATTTCTTGCCGTCCACGGGACGCATTGAGTACCTGCACCTGCCGAGCGGTCCCGGCGTTCGCTGGGACGGCGGAATCGAATCGGGCAGTGATGTCGGTCTCTACTACGATCCGCTCCTGGGCAAATTGATCGTCTGGGCGGCAGACCGCGCACAAGCTGTCACCCGAATGAGGCGGGCTCTTGTGGATCTCACGATACTGGGCGTCGAGACGTCACGTGATTTTCACGTTCGAATGATGGACGATGACGAGTTCCGTGCGGGGCGGATCGACATCCAGTGGCTCGAGCGACGCCTGGCCTCGATACTCGAGCGCCGGCCGCCGAAAGAGACGACGCAGATTGCGGCAATCGCTGGGGCGCTACTCGCTGAGCGCGATCGTGCGGCGCGAAGCGGGCCTGCTCCGGTCACGACATCGGCTGCGAAATCCAATGAGATCGAATCGAATTCGTGGAAGCGCGCCGCACGTCTTGAAGCTCTTCGCGACTGATGGCGACAGTCAGCGTTGCCATCGATTCAATCGCTGCCGGTGGCGACGGAGTTGGAAGAAACGAAGGGCTGGTGGTATTCGTTCCGCGCACAGTGCCGGGTGACGTGGTCACGACCCAGATTGCCGGTCGCGGTCACTTCGCGCGCGGAACGCTTCGGAGCGTGATCACTCCGTCTCCGAGTCGAATCGAGCCTCCGTGCCCGCATTACACGCGCGACAAATGTGGCGGATGTCAATTGCAGCACATGACATACGAGTCACAGCTCGTGGCGAAGCAGCTGATCATCCGCGACTCGCTGCAAAGAATTGGCAAGCGAAAGGTCGCCGTGCCGGGGATTGAGCGAAGTCCCAGGGAATGGCGGTACCGGACAAAGCTCACGCTTGCGATTCGTCGTCGTGGCGAGCGGTGGATCGCCGGCCTTCATCCGTACGACGATCCCGTGCGAGTTTTCCCACTCTCGGATTGTCCCATTACGGATCGAACGGTCGTGTCCGCGTGGCACGAAGTGATGCAGGCCGACGCGTTCTTCCCCGACGCCAGCGAGTTACGCGGAAGCATCCGAATTACCTCGGGTGGGCCGACGCTGGTGATGGAGGGAGGACATAGCTGGGCGGCCCGCGACCAGTTCTCAGCAGCTGTGCCATCTCTGTCAGCCCTGTGGTGGGAGCCCACGGATGAAAAGCCCCGACGTCTGATATTCGACCGACGCGTCGACAAAACGCCCGGTGCGTCGTTCGCACAGGTGAACGCAAGTGCTGCGGAGCTCTTGCGTCAATATGTTGTCGACTGTGTGCGCGCTTTCGACCCAGGCACAGTAGTCGATGCTTATTCCGGTGCAGGTGATACAGCAATCGCTATCGCGGGCCATGACACCAAGGTTACCGCGATAGAGCTTGACGCGGACGCATCGGCGTGGACCGCGGCCAAACTCCAACCGCCGTCCGTCGCGCTGCAAGGGAAGGTGGAAGATCTGCTCGAGCAGGCTCTTCCTGCCGACGTCGTTCTGCTGAATCCGCCGAGGGCGGGCGTCGATGCGCGCGTGACGGAAATCCTGCAGGCAAATGCGTCCTCAATTCGAGGGATCGTTTACGTCAGCTGCAACCCCGCCACGCTTGGACGCGACCTCGCGAGGCTACCTGGCTACGCGATAGAAAGCATCCACGCGTTCGACATGTTTCCCCAGACTGCTCACGTCGAGACCGTATGCGAGCTCAAGGCAACCGGCGGCGAGCTCCGATGAAATACGTCGTCCAGGTTAACGACGAACTGAAATCGGTTTCGCTCGACGCCGACGGAACCGTATTCGAGAGCGAGGCGCCCGTCCGCGCCGAGCTCTCCGATATTGAAGGGACGCCAGTTCGGACGGTCAGGATTGGAACCCACGTCCACCGGATCGTTGAACAGAAGCGCGACGGCAAAGGTCGATACACTCTCTGGATCGACGGATATCGGTTTGAAGTCGAAGCGCTCGACGAGCGCACTCGCGCGGTTCGCGCGCTCTCGGCGGCAACGCCCGGACCGTCGGGACCTGCGCCAATCAAGGCGCCGATGCCCGGACTCATTGTCCGCATCAACGTGAAGCCGGGAGACACGGTCGAAGCAGGGCAGGGTGTCGTAGTGATGGAAGCGATGAAGATGGAAAACGAGCTGAGGGCGACGTCGGCTGGAATAGTGAAGAGCGTCGAGGTTGTGCCCGGTGCGGCCGTGGAGAAAGGTGCGCTGCTCGTGGCGCTCGAGTAGTCGCGCTGGAAGACCACAAACTCCGTTGACACGCGTGCGCTGCCCGAATACCTTAAAAGGCTGTCGCAAAACCACTTAGTCGCATTCAACCGCTCGGAACCCATCACGAACGAAAGGGGGCCGGCTCTTCCATACGTTCCGCTTCATATGAAGACATACTCCGCGACCCCGCGGGATATCCAGCACCAATGGTATATCGTCGACGCCGAGGGCGTGGTTCTCGGGCGGTTGGCGACCGAGGTCGCGAAGATCATCCGTGGCAAACACAAGCCGATGTACACGCCGCACATGGATACGGGTGACAACGTCATCGTGATCAACGCCGCGAAGGTTCGCGTCACTGGCAAGAAAGCGGATCAGAAGCTGTACTTCAGGCACACGGGTTACAT
>JBOHTB010000133.1:0-16753 GCA_050733435.1 Gemmatimonadaceae bacterium
ATCACGGAGTTCGGCTGCATGACCTATCGCGGCGCGGCCGAGGCGGGTGGAAGCGAGCTCACGATGATCGAGTGGGGCAGCGACGGTCGGCCTGCTCGATTGAAAGGCGAATACATTCGCGACGACATCGAGCAGGCGACGTATCTCCGGGAGCTGCTCGATGTCTTCGAGAGCGAAGGCGTCGACAGCGCATTCGTGTACACGTTCGCGCGGTACGACCTTCCATATCGCCCGAACCCGACCGAGGACTTCGATATCGCGAGTCGAGGCATCGTGAAGGTGCTCGACGACAAGAGTGGTTTGCGTGCGGTACGCTATCCCGGTATGCGGTGGGAGCCGAAGGCCGGGTTCGATGCGCTGGCCGAGTGCTCTCGGAGGGACATTCATCGTGAATGAGCCGGTATCCGTTTTGCCGTGAATGACGCCGCGCAGGATATCTCAACGACGGTGCACGATGCATATCGTCCGCACCATCATCTCGAAGGAGTTGGCAATGGCTCAGAACGCGCAGAATCCAAAGGACGAAAAAAACCGCAACGTTGACGACAGCGATGAGAAGGTTCAGGAAGAGCTTCGTCGAGAAACTGGCGAAGGTCAGGATTTGAAAGGCGACGTAACCCAGAACCGCAACCTGACCGGCTCCTCTACCTGGACTACGTTGCCGGACTCACCTAAGAAGAAGACCTGATCTCCATTTACATATGACAAACGGCCCGGCGATATCGCCGGGCCGTTGTCGTTCGAGCTACTTTTTATTCCTCACAACAATCTCTCTATGCGCGCGAGTTTACTGATATCGATCGTTGGAGTCGCCGCTGCGGCGACTCCGTGCTTATCCTCGGCACAGGTGCGCGTCCGACAGCCCGTCGCACCTGTAACCACCACTCTTCTCGTTCCCGACCGCGTGTGGGACGGCGTCGAGGCCGCGCCGCACTCCGGCTGGGCGGTGCTCGTCACCGGAAACCATATCGTCGCGGCTGGTCCGCGTAGTCAGATCAGCGCGCCTGGCGACGCGACGACGATCAATCTCCCCGGCACAACGCTCATGCCCGGACTGATCGACGCGCACTCGCACGTGATGCTGCACCCGTACAACGAAACGTCGTGGAACGATCAGGTGCTCCACGAAGCGCTGGCGCTGCGCACCGCACGCGCAGTGAATCACTTGAGAGCGACGTTGATGGCCGGGTTCACCACGTTACGCGACCTCGGCACCGAAGGCGGCGGCTACGCGGACGTGGGACTCAAGCAGGCCGTGAATCAGGGAATCATCCCGGGACCTCGGATGTTCGTCGTCACACGCGCTATCGTTGCGACTGGAGCTTACGGACCTGCCGGTTTCACTCCCGAGTACACGGACCAGATTCCGCAGGGAGGCCAGGAGGCCAGCGGACTCGAGCAAATGGCGCAGGTGGTGCGCGATCAGATCAAGCACGGCGCGGATTGGGTGAAGATCTACGCCGATTACCGCTGGGGACCGAACGGCGAGAACGAGCCGACGTTCACGCTCGACGAGCTCAAGGAAGCTGTCGACATCGCGAACAGCTCTGGGCGTCCGGTGACCGTGCACTCCACCACTCCTGAAGGCATGCGTCGCGCGATTCTCGCCGGCGTGACGACAATCGAGCACGGCGATACCGGCACGCCGGAGGTCTTCAAGATGATGGCCGCGCGCGGCATCTGTCTCATCCCGACGCTCGCGGCAGGTGATGCGATCATGCAGTACAACGGTTGGAGGAAAGGCGTAGACCCGGATCCGGCGTCCGTCGTCGCGAAGAAAAAAAGCTTCAGAGCCGCGCTCGATGCGGGCGTGACGATCTGCAACGGCAGCGACGTCGGCGTATTCACTCACGGCGACAACGCCAGGGAAGTCGAGATGCTCGTTGCTTACGGAATGACGCCGGTAGCCGCACTACGCTCGGCCACGTCAATCGATGCGAAGATGCTGCGTATGGGCGACAAGCTCGGGCAGGTCAAAGAGGGATATCTGGCCGATCTGATTGCGGTGAAGGGCGATCCGACGAGTGATATATCAGCTATTCGTAACGTGCAGCTGGTGATGAAGGACGGGACGATCTACAAGCAGTGACCCACCGGGGGGGGGGTGTTACGGAACGATGATCGCGTACGCAACCGCGGCGACTACGAGGCGCGCAAGATAACCGAGCGAGTGACTCACGCCGAGCCGCGCTGAATAGTTCAGGTAGAGCGTGCTGGTGACAACCAGAGGCAACGCGGCCGCGAGCCAGACGAGAATCGAGAGCGAAAGCATCGGGCCGAAGCCGTGAATTCCCGATCGCTGCGCAAGGAGGAGAAAGGCCGCCGTTCCGATCACCGAGACGAGCATCGAAACAGCAATTTTCCGGTTCTCGGAAGTGGTGCGCCACATCCCGGGTGTCTTCATGTAATCGTCGTGGAAGATTACGCCGAAGAAGAGCCAATCAGTCAATGAGATACCGACGGTTGCGGCGATGATTGCGAGGAGAAGACGCATTTGACCCCCGAGGTTTCAGTTCAGAACGGTTGCGCCGAAGACACCGTGAAGCGGCAACGTTCGTCGTTCAGTCTCACATGTATCGCGCGATCGACATCGCCATCGCTCCAATCAGTCCGAACCCGACCGCCGACATAAGGCCGATAGCATTCCAACGGCGCATACGATCCGCCTGTGCCGTGAGTCGATCCCGCTGCTCCGCCGAAGTATCAGCAGCGAGCATGGCGGCGATCATCCCGAGCCGTCGGCCGGTGGGTAGTTGCACAAAGACCTGGAAGAGGAAAGCGAGGATTCCAGCGGTGCCCCCAATCGAGAACGTCCGGCCCGGTCCCGTCGAGAGGAAACTTTCCGCGAAGCCCGCCGAATCGATCCACAAAAGTCGAACGCCGCTCAATACCACCAGCAGACCAATCGTTGGAAGGATGACGAACGCCTTGCGACGTCGGAGAGCCTCCATGACCTGCGGAACGAGCGCCCGAGTGGGTAGCAGGGCGGGTATAAGAAAGAAGGCGAGATAAACTCCGCCGCCGACCCACACAATCGCGCCGACGACGTGAATGAATCGGAGCACCAGAAATTCAGCTCGCATTTCATCTCCATTGAAATCAGAGAGCAACTTAGCTTAAGGCATGCGCTTCGTGCTCATTTTGCTGCTTGGTTTCGCCCAGCAGCCACAATCGGCGTCGACACAGATACATACCATAGATTCGCTGCAGGCGGCGCACGACACCGCCGGCTTGACGAATGCGCTCGAGTCGTGGCTGCAATCCCTCAGACCAGCGCCCGATTCCACTCTCGCCAACGGCACGGCCGGAATCGATTCGGCCGAGGCGCAGCGAACGCTCGACGCGCTGACTTCGTCACAGAATCCGCCGGCCGAGGCGGACGAAATCCCCGAACAGGTCGGTTTCATCGCGCTGCTGCTGGCCCTTTTTCTGGTGCCGAAGATTCTTCAGCGCTACCGAATTCCCGGCGCCATAACGAGTCTCGTGATGGGATTCGCGGCCGCATCGTTCGGGTTGTTCCCCAACGATGTGACGATCCGTCTCCTCTCCACGCTCGGCATCGTCTCGCTCTTTCTCTTCGCGGGACTGGACATCGATGGTAAGGAGCTGCGGCGCAACCTCAAGCCGCTGATTTTTCATTCGGTAGTATGGACCGCACTGGCGATATTCGTCACGATCGCTGCCGTCAGGGTCCTCCACGTTCAGACGCGGATGGCAGCGCTCATCTCGCTCGCGCTCGTCACTCCGTCCACCGGATTCATCCTGTCGACGCTCTCGACCTTCGGATTGTCGACGCTCGAGCAGAAAACCGTTCGCACGTATGCGATCGGATCTGAGTTGATCGCGCTCACCGCCCTGTTCTTCGTTCTGCAGTCGACATCGGCGCAACAGCTCGTCGTCTCACTCCTGGCGATGGCGGCCGTGGTGTTTGTGATTCCCGTGGCCTTCCGCACTTTCTCGACCTTCATCGCACCATACGCGCCGCGATCGGAATTCGCGTTTCTGCTGCTGGTGGGAGTCGCGTGCGCGTATGCCACCAGACTCCTCGGCGTTTACTATCTGGTCGGTGCATTCATTGTTGGCGTCGCAGCGCAGCGGTTTCGGGTGAAGCATCCGGCGATGTCGTCCGAGAAGATGGTGGACGCACTCGAGTCCTTCGGCTCCGTCTTCATTCCGTTTTACTTCTTTCACGCCGGAATGGGGATTCTTGCGGAGCATATCTCCTGGCGCGCACTGGCGGTTGGGCTCCTGTTGCTGCTGACGATGGTGCCGCTGCGCGTGGCGGTGATATCGCTCCACCGGCGCATTGCGCTGAAGGAGGGATTCGCAGTCTCACGACGGATTGGCAGCGCGCTGGTTCCCACTCTCGTTTTCACACTGGTGATACTCGAGATACTAGTCGGGCGCTTCCACTTGTCGTCGACGATCGCCGGCGCGCTGGTCATCTACACCGTGGTCAATACGACTCTGCCCGCGTTCGTACTGAAGGCGCAGCCTCCTGATTTCGAGGATGTGGAGGCGCTTCCGGCGAGAGAGCTTGGCACCGGATGAGGGCTAGCGTGGCGCCCCGACGTACAGACTCCCGTAACGTCAGCCGTTTGACGGCGGCGCTTGACTAACTCGCGGGAAACTCGATCCGAGCGTCCTTCGCGATCTCCCTGACCTTGCCCATGATCGCGTTCGCGTCCGCGTCCTTGTCGTCCCCGCGCCGCTCCAACGCTTCCGCGAGAATCGCTCCCGTATACGCATAGGTGTAGGGAATTCCAACCGAGGGGCGATCGACCCAGTCTCCTTCTTTCTTGAGCGAATCGGGCGCGCGATACACCGTATCCCATAGCGCCTTCGTTCGATCGACATCGATATACATGTTGCCGATGCGCGGCGTCGCCGGAGTATCTGTTACCGGATGATCCATGAGCTTCTGTACGAAACCCTGCGTGAGTAAATACGGCTCCAGCCCCAACCCGGAGCTGCCTCCCACAGAGACGTAAATCGGGCGCTCGGGAAAGGAATCTCTGATCAGACGAAGCAGCACCAGCTGATTCCTCAGCAGATAACTCGGCGGAATGTGCAGAGTGATGTCGCCTTTGCGGAAAATCTGCGGACGATCGAGCTCGATGTAATCCGGAATCGAGTCTGCTTCGGCGTACGACATCTTGAGCGGTGGTCCCACCGGCTTCTTCCACTCCGTGTTCCGGTAGATCGCCAGACCTTTTGCCGCATCGTACGTCTCGACCGGCCGGCGAATGAGTTGTCGCGCGTACCAGTCGCTGCCAAGGTAAGTCGTTACGGCAACGGTTACGTCGCGACGCACTCCTTCGACTTCCTGCGCGTACCAGAGTGGAAAGGTATCGTTGTCGCCATTGGTGACGACGATCGCGTAAGGCTCGAGCGAATTCAGGTAGTCGTGCGCCCATTCCTGGGTGAACCGATCATCGGCGCGTGATGCGAATTTCCAGTTGGCGACGAGCGGAACGAGCGCGATGAGAAGTATCGGCGCCGCGAGGGCCAGTCCGCGGCGCGTCGGCCAGATTCGAGCGGCCGGAGGTGCGGCGACCGGTCGCGCCTTCGCAACATTCGTCCTCTTTTTCGACGGCTTTGATTGCACTGGCTGGCTTTGTATCTCACTGCCGAACACGGTCGCAAGCTGTGCCCAGACAAAGCCAAGACCGATCGACGCCCACACCCCCCACGCTGAGAAGCTCCAGATATAGAAGTAATCGCGATCTCGCACTTCCCTGTCGACAGCGTCGCCGAGCTGAGGGTCCTGGGACCATCCGTACTTGAAGTTGAGGTAGTAGATGAGCGCGAGCGTCATCGTGAACATCAGGGTGGCGAAATACCAGAACGTGTTGCGGTCGCGTCGCCAATGGACATAACCACCGAGCAGTCCCAATCCGAGGAACACGAACGCCAGGATGAATTGCAAGGCTGGCATCGTCTGATGTGAATCGCGCAGCCATTGCCACTTGAAGTAAAGCCACCACATTCCAATTTGGGCCGCGGGAGGCGCCTGACGCCCGATCTTCGGCGGATACTGGTCGCGGTTGATGACGTAGAGCCAACGATCCTTCGTCAACTTGGTGAAAGTGCAGTCGGCCCCGAGCTTCGTGTTGCACGCCGTAGGCGCACCCTCATTCATCGCGGGGAAATACGCGGCACGAATCGGCTCGTAGACAAATGGCGTGAGCCCGAGAGTCAGCGCGCCGAGCGATGCGAGCATCAGTCTCCATCGGAGCAGAGTCTTCCATCGACTTGTGAGAATTGCGATACCCGCGGCGGGTAAAGCGAGGAAGCCAGCTGGATGGTTCGAGTATCCGAGCCCGAGCAGAAACGCGACGAGTATCAGCCAACGATCAGCACGTGGCGAATCCGGATTGTCGATCCATTGGAGCATCAGCCACGAGACAATCGTCAGAAAAAGCAGCGAAACCGTGTAGACCTTTTCGTTGACGACCGATTGGTTCCAGACCGTGAATGCGGTTGCCCCGAGCAGTGTCGCAATTGTCGCGACGACGATCCGCTGCCACTTCTCTTCGATCCACCGCGCTGTGATTCGCTCGGTGATCAGGAACCAGAGTCCCGCCGAGCAGGCGCTGGCGAGCGCGGCGAGAATGTTGATCCTGGCGCCATACGAGACCGGGATCGGCAGCGACGCGAACGCGTGGCCGAGCAGCATGAAGAATGGATTGCCGGGCGGGTGGGGGATTCCGAGGACTTGGACGGCGGCCATGTATTCGCCGGTGTCCCACATCGCGACGCTCGGCGAGAGCGTGAGCAAATAGAGCGCGAATACAAGCGTGGCGGCGATGGCGGCCGCGATGTACGACGGTTTGTAGCCGTCCCGATCAGAGAGCGCTTGTGTCGTAGTCACTGGACGAATGGTCAGAGTGGAATGCCCTACCATTATATGACGGACGTCACCGCGATGGCTATGCCACACTGCGTTACCCCGCGTCGACGGTCGAGCGACCTATTGGCGTAGTACCACCTCCAACTGTCTAGGATGATGATGATCAGACACGCTGTCTCCATCGCTGCCGCACTCGTACTTCTCGGCCTCGATTTCACTCCGGTTCACGCACAGGAACGCCCTCGTGCGCGCGATCTGGGAGTTGCCCCAGGAACTCTGCCGACTGGACCCCTCAACGCCATCACGGATGTCCCCGGTGTGCTCGTTGGTCAGGTCACAGTCATCGAAGCCGATTCGGTGCGCACTGGAATTACTGCGATTCTTCCCCACGCCGGAAATCTGTTCCTGGAGCGCGTTCCCGCAGCGATAGTTGTCGGCAATGGCTTCGGCAAACTGCTCGGCTCGACACAGGTAAATGAGCTGGGCGAGCTCGAGACACCGATTCTTCTCACGTGCACACTCTGCGTGTGGAAAGCTGCTGACGCAATGGTCGAGTGGATGCTCGGCCAACCAGGCATGGACAAGGTGCGATCGATCAATCCCGTCGTCGGCGAGACCAACGACGGTTACGAGCTCAACATCGCGATTCGCTCTCGTCCCATAACGGCCGCACAGGTGCGACAGGCTTTGACATCGGCGCGCGGCGGAGCTGTGGAAGAAGGGAGCGTCGGCGCAGGAACAGGAACGCGCGCCTTCGATTGGAAGGGCGGAATCGGAACATCATCGCGCAAAACTCCTGCGGCGGTGGGGCCGTACACGGTCGGCGTACTGGTACAGACAAACTTCGGCGGTGTCCTGCAGATCATGGGCGCACCCGTTGGTCAGGAGCTCTCCCGAAGGACGGCCGAAAACGAGACGCGCGCGCACGGGGACGGGTCGATAATGATGGTCGTCGCGACCGATGCGCCTTTGTCTGATCGCAATCTCAAGCGACTTGCCTCACGCGCGCTGATGGGACTCGCGCGCACAGGCTCCGTCGCTGGCAACGGATCTGGTGATTACGTCATCGCCTTTTCTACCGCTCCTGAGGTCCGACGTGCGCACGACGCAGTGCGACTGACCACGACCGAGATGGCAAACACCGAGCAGCTCTCCGCGCTATACGAAGGCGTTATCGAGGCAAGCGAGGAGGCGATCTACAACTCGCTGTTCAAGGCCACGACAATGACGAGTAAAGGCGGAACAGTCGAAGCAATACCGATCGACAGAGTTCGCGAGATCCTGGCTCGCCACGGTATCAGACCCAAATGACGTTCCTTGGGGATGTGGAGCTAAACCTTTGCGCCGATTGTCATATCCGCTCTCACGAATGCGGGGCGATTTCGTATTAGAAACCAGATGGCGAACGCCGTCACAACCGCAGAACCCCCGACTGTCACAATAAGAATCATGCTTTGATTCAATGCAATCGGTTGTGGCTGGCTGGGAGCGAGGCCTCGCTGCACCTCGAACAATCGCTGGCGCCACGCCGGCACCAGTGTGATAAGGCTCGTGTGAATAAACCCAAAGACGAGCCAGCCGATCGCGGCAAGTCGGGCAGGCTCACGCAAATCCAGCAAGCCCTTCCCGATGGACAGCGACACCACACCGAACAGGATGTAGATGGCGATTGCGCTCCATCCGGTAAAAGCCGCTCCGAAAAAAAAGGCAGGCATGTGCACGAGAGCCAATAGCAGGCACGACGGACCCCCGAGGATGCCAAACCAGCCTATGATTGAAATACTCAGTGGCCGCGCAGAAGGGGATTCCACCGCGCGAGACGCAAACGCGGCTTTCGTCGATTGCGTATTGAACTGAAGAAGCCACCACATCCCAATTGCGAGTGGGATTCCGAAGGTCACTGCCATCGTTTCGCGAAAGCTGCGCAAGGTGAGAGGACTCATTTGCGGAGTTACGGGCACCGCCATCGTGCCCAGCAGAGCCAGGATCGACCATGCCGCCAGGATACCCGCGAACACGAGCGTCGACGTCCGCGCCCAGGAGCGCAGTCGGAAAAGACCAACGGCGGTCCAAATGCCCACGCCGGCGAGTAACGCAAACATCGCCGCGCCCACGAGGGCGAACTGCGCAGTGTGCGGTGGTCGGGTCGCGGGCGCTGCGATGAAGAAGGATGCAACGACTGCCACCGCCAAGAGCAGCGTGATAATGCTGCCGAGAATCGCTACTATCGCGCTAGCGGTGACGCCGACGGGTCTGCTCACACGGATAATCTAATTCTTTAGGACGATCCCTACTTGATGTACGGCGGAACGTGGTGCGCAATGATTGCGAATTCTTTCGGAGAGAACGGCACCTTTTGAAACGCGCGCCACATCGCAAGCGGTGAGTTGCCATTGGCCGCCCCATCGGTAGTGGTGCCGGAGGCTGAAGATTTTCTTCAGTACTATGTGCATAGTTGACAAAAGGGTCGGTCGCCTGTAAACTACTAAGCGCATAGTACAAGTCTGGAGAATGACTGATCTTACCCTGGGAACACGCGAGCTGGATGTGATGAGGGTGCTGTGGGATCTGGGCTCGGGCACCGTTACCGAGGTGCGAGACCATCTGCCCGTCGACCTGGCGTACACGACGGTTCTTACGATCCTCCGCAACCTCGAGGAGAAGTCTTACGTCTCGCGCTCGAGTGAAGGCAGAGCCCACCGCTATTCCCCGCGAGTAGACCGGGTAGCCGCACGGCGATCGGCGATTGCCCGCGTGGTCGACACTCTCTTCCACGGCGCGCCTGAGGAGCTCGTTCTTCATATGGTTGAGGATCGCACGCTGTCGAAGGCCGACGTTCGGAAGCTCCGCGCTTTGATCGATGCTCCTGAGCGAACACCGAGGAAGCGGTGATGATTTCCTGGATGTGGTTTGCCCTGTGGACGGGTGCCTTTCTAACTGTTGCGGCCGTCGCAGCCGATCGTTTCGCCGCTCTGTCTGGGCGCGCTCGAAGATTTGTCTGGCTGACGACGCTGATTCTTACAGCGTGCTGGCCACTTTTCTCTCGCCTCTCTCTTACATTCGCGCGATTGGACGGCTGGAGTTTCGGCGCTCCGCAATTCGCCGCGCGAGAGCGCCTCGCCACGTTAACGGTGACGCCCTCGGGTTGGGAAATTCCTTACCCGTGGATGTGGGGCGTTCTACTCCTCTGGGTTATTTGCAGCGCAGTCCTCTTTGCTCGGCTCGCTTTGGCCCTTAGCTACGTCCGCAGGTCCAGAGAATCATGGCTGCCGATGGACATCGATGGGATGCGCGTCCAGGTAGCAAGAGACGTGGGTCCAGCAGTCGTCGGATTTCGGAGGATGACCATAACTCTCCCGCAATGGGTCGTCGACGCCGATCCGTCACTCCGCGCCCTGATTCTTCGTCACGAGGCCGAGCATCGTCGAGCACGTGATCCGTGGTTGCTGCTGATCGCGGCCGTTCTCACCGCACTGATCCCGTGGAATCTGCCACTCTGGTTCCAGGCGCGTCGGCTGCGACTCGCCGTTGAAATGGACTGCGATAAACGCGTGCTGCGAACGCACCCATCCTGGCGCGAGTACGCGCGATTGCTCGTCACGATTGCGCAGGAGCGATCGGGCGCATCCCACCCGCTGCTGCCCGCTCTCATGGAGCCGACTTCAAATCTCGAACGGAGGATTACAGCAATGCGAACGAAACCAAGGCTGTCCCGACTGAATGCTCTTTCTCTGACGTTCGTTTGCTTCGCCTCGTTCGCCGTGGCTTGTGCAGTGGACAAACCGGAGTCGCCGAGCCGTGTCGAGTCGTCGCAACGCGTTTCGAGTGTCACAGGCCGGAAACCGCAGCTCAAGCAGCCCAATGGGACCTATTTCGAATTCCAGGTGGAGAAACCCGCCACTCCCTCTCCGGGGCAACCGATGGAATATCCGGCCGAGCTCAAAGGGACTGGCGTCACCGGAACGGTCGTTGCTCAATTCGTTGTAGATGAAACGGGTCGCGTCGAGCTCGCTTCCTTCAAAGTCTTAAAGGCCGATGATCGCAGATTAGTGCCGCCCGTGCGAGCCGCAGTCGCAACCCGGCAATTCGACCCCGCGACCGTAGGTGGGCGAAAGGTGAAGCAGCTGGTCCAGCAGGAGTTTGACTTCGGAAGCTAGCTGTCAACCTCGGTTTACAGTGCAAGGATAATCTGAACACCTTTTCGGACGGCCTGTGGCGATATTTATTCAGATACCGAACAGGACTCGAGGATGGCAGATACGACTGAACGCGCAGTACTCGCCGGCGGATGCTTCTGGGGTATGCAGGACCTGATTCGAAAATATCCGGGAGTGATCAGCACGCGCGTGGGCTACACCGGCGGCGACGTTCCCAATGCTACCTACCGCAAGCACGGCTCCCACGCCGAGGCGATCGAGATCATCTTCGATCCGCAAAAAATCACCTACCGCAAGCTGCTCGAATTCTTTTTCCAGATCCACGATCCCACCACTCGCAATCGTCAGGGCAACGACATCGGCACGAGCTACCGCTCGGCGATTTTTTACACGAGCGAAGAACAGAAACGCCTCGCCGATGACACGATCGCGGATGTCGATGCCTCAGGCCTCTGGCCGGGCAAAGTCGTAACGGAGGTCGTACCGGCCGGACCGTTCTGGGAGGCCGAGCCTGAACATCAGGATTATCTGGAACACTATCCCAACGGCTACACTTGCCACTTCGTTCGGCCGGGATGGACACTACCGAAACGGGAGGCAGCAGCCGTCGGAGGTCGCTAAGGATCGACGCCTTTGATCGTTGCTAGTCCGGCAGTTTCATGAGCCGCGTAAGACGTATGAACCGCGGGTCACCGCGGATGGGCTGCCATCTCGGATCGCGGTTGAGCCAAACCATCCAATGTGTGCGCTCCTGCAAACCGCGCTCGAGCCACGCGAACGCGCTGTCGCGCTGACCGAGACCGGTGTGCACCAGCGCTACGCCGTATGCGGTGACGTACTGATGATGGGATAGAGAATCCAGTCGAGTGAGAACGGCGTTCGCCTCGCGCGTCCTCTGCTGCGATCCATAGAGGTGACCTTCCGCTGCAATCGTGGGCACCCACGTCCTGAGCGGTCCCGTCGCGTCGTATTGCGCCATCGCGGCCCTTGCGTCGCCCATCGCCTCGTAGACGCGGCCGCGATAGAAATGTCCCAGCGCGAAGGTGCTGTCCTGCCGAAGTGTGATGTCCAGCTCGCGCGCCGCTTCTTCGTTTCTCCCCGAGTAATACTGCACCCAACCCGCTGTTCCGCCGATTGCCGTCGAGAGCGGATCCAGCTCCTGGGCACGTTGCTCCTGGGCTCGAGCTTCGTCGAACCGACCCATTGCAGTGAGAAATAGCCCATACCATTCGTGCGCCGTCGCGTAGCTCGGGTTGAGCTTCAACGCCTGATTGAATTCTTTCTCGGCGCCTTTCCAGTCCCAGTCGTAGTACATCTTCACGAACGCGAGAGTAGCGTGTGGCTCGGCCATCGTAGAATCGAGGTCGAGTGCCTTGTTGGCGGCTTCGCGCGCCTTGAGAAAAGCGTCTGACGGGGCGAGTGCGCTTGCATAGCCAAGTTGAACGTATGCGTCTGCCATGCCCGACCAGGCGAGCGCAAATCTCGGGTCGATATCGAGGGCGTCGCTGAAAAATTGAATCGAGGTGAGAAGGCCCGGTCCGCGCTTGTTCCAGTAGTAGCGACCTCGAATGTAGAGATCGAGAGCCTCTGGATTCATACCCGGAGCTGAAGCAAGGTCGTTCTGGACTGCCGCGCCCCTCATGCGTGTGGTTAATGCTCGAGCTGCCTCCCGTTGCATCCGCAGCAGGTCGCCGCGCGTCGCCTCGAAGGTTTGTGCCCAGATCGCTTTGTCGTCGCCGGCGAGAATAAGCTGCGCGGTCATGTGGACGGTGTCGCCGAAAGTCTGGATGGTGCCTAACACGACGGCGTCTGTGTGCAGATCGTGAGCGACCTGAGCCGGCGTCTCCGGGGATTTCCGATAGGCCATCATCGTGCGCCGATTGATGACGCGAAGAGTTCCTGCCTGCGCAAGATCGGTGATCAGTTGATCGGTGATTCCATCCGCCACGTAAGCGCGTGTAGAGTCCGTTCCAAGATCTTCAAGCGGCATTACGGCCACCGACAGGATTCGGTTCTCAGGAGTCGGGAGACGCGCAGCGACAACGATGATGATCCCGGCAGCGGCGGCCAGTAGCGCTGGTCCGAAATAGCGAGAAGGACTGCGCCCGGCACGCGTAGATGTGTGCGGCTCAGGCGGTGATTGAGTGAATTCCTCTTCGTGAAAAGCCTGCGCAATGCGACGGCCGGTGAGCGGTGACGGAACCGTCCGGCTTCGAACGCGCTCGACTACCGCCTGCGTCTCGGGGGAAGGTTGTGTTCCGTACTCGCTGCGCAGTCGAGCGACGAGCGCATCATATACCAATAGCGCCCCGCCGCGATCGCCGACGCTGTCGAGAAACTCGATTAGTCTTGCTGACGCAGCTTCGTCTGTGGGCGCAAGTGCGACCGCGCGACGCGCAAGAGCCACCGCGGAGTCTATGTCTCCCTGGCGTCGTTTTGTTTCTGCCGCCGTCCACGCGCTCGACGATGCCGCCTGTCGAAAAACCGAACGACGGCCTTCCACCCACTGATCGAATTCCGGAGCAACGTCCGAGACAAAAAATCCTTCGAGGAAATCTCCGCGGTACAACTCGAGCGCACGCGCGTGTTCGCCGGCAGACTGAAACGTTTCGAATGCGACGGCGTCGCACCAGAAAGCGGATCTATTGACTCCGATCTCTTCTTCTCCGCGAGAGATAAGAGCGTCTTCCCCGAGAGATCGCCTCAGAAAATGCAATGCCTGGCGGAGTGCTCCGCGCGCGTGGTTCTCATCGAGCTCAGGCCAGAGAAGGGCGAGGATGGCGTCGCGACGGCGGAAGCCGCTGCTGTCTGCGAGCGCCAGATACGCCAGGAGCGCGATGCGCTTGGGCTGAGCCGAGAGCGTGTCCGACGCTTCGGAATCTTTCAGCCCTACGCCGCCAAGGGTGCGAAACTCTATCATGGCGGCTGGCTATCGCGGCGTGAGGTCAAAAGCGAACCGAGTAACCGGCAAATATCAGATAATCAGCCAGGTCTCCTCCGCCCGTGAAGTTGCGCTGGCGATCGATCAGGCTGCGCGAAAAATTCTCACTCATGCGAACCGGAACGCTAAAGGTGAGCTCCTGCTTCCCGGTTCTTATCGCCACTCCGGGATCCAGATAGAGTGTGTGCCCGGGGCGGCGAAAACCATCGTCGCCGCCGCCGACTACGTCACGCAGCGGGATGCCGTCAATCCGTAGTCCGAGATTCACCGATGTTTTGGTTTTGGGTGCGAGCGCATAAGCGACACCGGCGCGCGCGGAGTAGACGTCCGGTACCGCGAGGGTCACACCCGGGAGCGGTGATGGTACTCCGGTTTTTTTGCGCGGGCTCACCAGGTAGGAACCGGACGCGTAGGCCACCACTCGCGGAGCTAACCCCTGGTACGCCTGCGATTGAACGATGAAGCCAAGACTTCCATCTCCCGGCTGAATGGATTGGTCGACAACCTTCTGGGTGACCGTGCCATCGGCGGCGAAGAAATCATCTTCGATTTTGTTCCTGCCCGTCGGAAGCTTTATTCCAACGCCCAGCGAGACGTTCCCGTCCATGTGCAGGTTGGGGTCAAGCATCCAGCGACTTAGAATAGCGTTGACGTCGCCGATACCTGTGGCGTGCACCTTGTGCCGCGAGCCATCCGCGTACAAACGGGAATGCGTGCCGGTCGACATCGGCAGTGTAACCATCACACTGGTGCGACGACTGAAGCCGTAAGTAATTGAAAGGTCCAGCGAGTGGATGTCGAGGTACAAGGGTTTGCCGAACGGGGCGGCTGACTCGTCGACCTTTGTTCCGACAAACCACTGATCTGCGTGAAGCCTCCTGTAAGAGGCTCCAATCTGCCACTCGCCGGTCGTGAAGAAATTGTCTCTCTGTCCACCCAGACTGGGCGACGTGAAGCGCACCGGCATTCAACCCTGTCCAAATGCAAGTGCGGGCAGGAAGAGGAGACTGCCAACCAGTGCGCTTCTTACGAGGCACAGCATGCGGCCGTGTCGTCGGGCAAGACTCATGACCCGCTCCGTCTCCTGAGAGTTAAAGCATGCCTCCTGGAAGAGTTGACCGCTAGAGAACAGTGACCGTGAAGCACTGGCTGAGGACGATCCCCGTTGGCGCCGAGGGGTCGTTGATCAGTCGAAACATCACGTCGAACACAGTGCCTTTTGGAACCGTCGGTGCTTTGAACTCGAAATCGACCGTGCCATCACCCGCCGGCGTGGTGGTGAGAGAGACGGGTGTAGTCTGCCCCGATGGTACGAACGTGAGGAAAGCAGGAGCGGGAGTGTCTGCGGACGACCATGGCGCGAGGCCGAGCGCGCGCTCGCAGATTCCGTTGCTGGACGAGGCGCGTCCAATTTCGGGAGCGCGCTGGATGATGTAGGTCGTGTTCGGCATCGCCTTGCGCAGACGAACCTTTATGTCGGCGTCGAAGTATCCCTCCGCTATTGCCTTGGGGGTCACACTCACTCCGCCCTCACCCGGACCAACGACAGCAACAGCACTGGCGGTGTTCGTTCCAGTCGGATTGTCGTAGGTCGTATCCAGCGGTGTCGTTGAGTCGCTGCAAGCAGCCGTTGCTCCGAGCGAAAAAGCGATCAGGACACAGAAGCGAAAGGAGTGTGAGAAAGTGTGTGCTACTGCCGTGGTTCTTCTGGGCGCGTGAAACCTTGCCTGCGTGTTGAGGGCCAGCATGTGGGAATCTCCTCTTGGCATGTTGTAGCGTCGCCAGAGGGTTTACCAAGTGGTGAACTGTCAGCGACGCCGAGTCGCACGGAACCTGTTGTCGGAGCGTTAGCTGGCTGTCACCAAGGCGTTATTCTTTGCGGTTTTTTTTGTTTTTTTGAATTTGTTTCTGCAAAAGACCGCTCGACGCCCAGTTATTGGCTCCCCTCAGGGGTGCGAGTGGGACCGCTGGCTCCCGCGCGGGCTTTGTCGACCCGAACCTGAATCCGCTTGTCGTCCATTCGCTCGGGCCACTCTGCGAATGCTGGCGTGGGCCCTTTCCATTCGAGCTCGTCGACATCACGAAACAACGGCGCATCGGTCTTTAGCGTCGCCAGAGTCTTGAATAGAAGGGCCTGCTCGCGATTGTCGCCGAGTGCGGAGTCCGGGAAGGATTCAATCGGGCCGTATCGATTGAGCATCGATGCAGCGGTCGTGGGTCCGATGCCGCGGATGCCGGGGTAGCCGTCCTGTGAATCACCGACGAGCGCCAGAAAATCCGGAACACGCTCGGGATCGACTCCGAATTTCTTGCGGACTCCTTCGGCGTTTCGAACTTCCATCCCTTTGCGAATGATCTGAACGACGCGATCGTCGCGCACGCACTGCGCGAGATCCTTGTCGTTCGCCCAGATGCAGACCTTCTCGACGCGCGGATCCTGATCTGCGAGATGAGCCGCTGATGCCAGCCCGTCGTCCGCCTCGAGCTCGATCATTGGCCAGACGGCGACGCCCATCGCGGCCAACGCATCTTCCAGGGGCTGAAACTGCGCCCGCAGGTTGGGCTCGATGCCTTCGCCAGTTTTGTAATCAGGCCAAAGATCATTCCGAAAAGACTCGATGACGTGATCCGTCGCGACGCCGACGTGCGTCGCACCGGTCTCCACCATCTCGAGCACCGAGTGCAGCACGCCAGCGACTGCCTGCAGCGGTTTGTCTTTGCCCTGATTGTAGCGGCGATGGCCGTAGAAATGGCGGAACAGCTCGTAGGTGCCATCGATGACGTGAACGATCATCCCTAAAC
>JBOHTB010000134.1:0-4380 GCA_050733435.1 Gemmatimonadaceae bacterium
CTTCCGCGCTCGTGGTTTCGCGGCCGCCGCGGATCAATACACTCAGTGTTCCCATCTTCGAGGTGCGGGACACACTCGTCGCTCTCGGCGCGCTCGCCGGCTACTGGCGACGCGCGTGGGGCAAGACGGTCGTCGGTGTCGCTGGCAGCAACGGCAAAACGAGCACGAAAGATCTTTTGAGAGCCGCCTTGTCCCGATCGTACACGGTCCACGCGACGACGGGGAATCTGAACAACCGGGTCGGTGTGCCGCTCACACTTCTCTCGCTTCCGCCCGAAGCCGATCTCGCCGTAATCGAGCTCGGCACCAGTCTTCCGGGCGAAGTCGAGATTCTCCGTGACATCGCGCGTCCGGACATCGCCCTCGTCACTTCGATTGCTGAAGAGCATCTCGAGGGACTGGGCGATCTTGCCGGTGTCCTTCGCGAGGAAGCAGCGGCATATGAAGGGGTCGACGTCGGCATCGCACCTTCCGCCCAGCCGGAAATCGCGGCGGCGGCGCGCGGGAAGGCCAGGAGGGTCGTGGTGGCGGGCCTGGATCAATCCGCTGATTTCAAACCGGAAAGGTGGGAGATCGGCCCTGACGGACTTGGCCTTATCGAGATCGACGGTGTGACTCTGCGACCGCCTGTTCGCGGGCTTCACAATTTGCGCAACGCCATGCTCGCTCTCGCGGTCGCGCGCGAGTGCGGGGTTAGCTACGACGACGCAGCGCAGGGCATCGCGGCGATGCCGCAGCCGAAAATGCGGGTGGCGTGGGAGCAGGTCGGGAACCTCACTCTGATAAACGATGCGTACAATGCCAATCCAGGATCGACGCGCGCCGCGATAGAGCTTCTCCAGGGAACCGGTACCGGACGGCAGAGGGTAATCGTCCTAGGTACGATGCGAGAGCTTGGCGCGGCGTCAGCGCAATGTCACGCCGACATAGCTGGCCTCGCGCTGGCGTCCGGCGCGGATCTGGTCGCCGGAATCGGAGAGTTCGCTCCAGCTCTCGAGAACCAGAAGGAGACCGCGCGAGTGATAACAGCTTCGGATGTCGAGGATCTCTGGCCACTGCTCCAGAACAGACTCGAGCGAAACGCGATCATTCTGCTCAAGGCTTCGCGCGGCGTACAGCTCGAGCGACTCGTTCCACATCTCACCTCCTGGGCAACCGCATAGTGCTGAATTATCTGCTCGTCCCGTTCGTAGGATTGCCTCACTTCGGGTTTCTGCGACTGTTCCAGTGGATAACGTTTCGCGCGGCGGGCGCCGCCGTGACCGCGCTCCTGCTCACTTTCGTGGTCGGTCCAGGAATCATGCGCCGCCTGCGCCGGATGCGACTGCACCAGGTGATCCGCGAAGGAACGCCTGATGCCCACCAGCAAAAGGGAAGAACACCGACGATGGGCGGCTTGATCATTCTTGGCGCCACGCTGATCAGCACCTTGCTATGGGCAAAACTCAACAACCGGTACGTGCTGCTCGCGATGGTTTCGATGGCGTGGATGGGCGTCATCGGATTCTGGGATGACTACCTGAAGCTCAAGCAAAAGCTCGCGGGAAAAAAGAACACGGGTCTCGTCGAGAGCTACAAGCTCGCCGGCCAGGTCATACTCGGTTTCGCCCTCGGCTACTACATCTGGAAACATCCCCTGTCATCACTTCCCGGCGCGTCGACGACGCTGCCGTTCTACAAATACATCCTCATCGTTCCGCTGACGGCCGGTTTGGGATGGCTCTACGTGCTGTTCGTGACGTTCGTCATGACAGGAACGACTAACGCGGTCAACATGACCGACGGCCTCGATGGCCTCGCCGCGGGTTTGACTGCGATCGCGATGCTGACGTTCGCATTCTACGCGTACGTGGTGGGCCGAACCGATGCGAGTCAGTATCTCTACGTGTATTTTCTGAACGGAGCGGGTGAGCTCACCGTTTTCTGCACCGCAGTGCTCGGAGCGTGTATCGGATTCCTGTGGTACAACACCCATCCAGCCGAAGTATTTATGGGCGACACGGGATCGCTCGCGCTCGGCGGGGCGCTGGCTTCGGTGGCGATCCTTCTCAAATCTGAATTTCTGCTGCTGCTGGTCGGCGCTGTTTTTGTGGCGGAGATGGTCTCCGTCATTCTACAGCGCTTCGTCTTCAAGTATCGGAAGCGCCGCTACGGAATCGAGTACGCGCGAGAGCACCGCGTATTCCGACGAGCGCCGCTGCACCACCATTTCGAGGTAAAAGGCTGGGACGAGGCGCAAGTCGTCGTGCGCTTCTGGATAGTCGGAGTGTTGTTTGCCTTCATCGCCCTGAGCACGCTGAAGTTGCGATGACGCCGCGCGAGCTCGTGCCGCGCGAGAGCGAGATTGCCGTCATTGGCCTCGCCCGCAGCGGACGCGCCGTGTCTCTCCTCCTTCGAAAGCACGGTTACCAGGTTTATGCATCTGACCTCGCGTCGTCGCCCGACACGGGGCGCGTAGCCGAGGATCTTCGAGCGCACGGTGTTGCAGTCGACGTCGGACGACACGATATCGAGCGCCTCGCGCGTGCGAGCCTCGTAGTAACAAGCCCGGGCGTCCCTCCTTCAGCCAAACCGCTCGCTTTCGCGCGCGAATCCGGGGTGGCCATCGCCAGCGAAGTCGAAGTAGCGCTCAGTTTCCTGGAATCGTCGCGCATCGTCGCGATCACGGGCACCAACGGAAAAACCACCACGACAGCGCTCATCGCGCACCTTCTGCGCGGGCTGGATCTCGAGGCTGTCGAAGGGGGAAACATCGGGACGCCCCTCTCGGAAATCGCGATCCGGGAGCGACAGCCCAAGTGGATTTCACTGGAGATGTCTTCGTTCCAGCTTCATGACACACCCAGCCTCAAGCCAGATGTAGGCGTCATGACGAATCTGAGTCCCGATCACCTGGATCGATACCTGACCGTTCGTGAGTACTACGCCGATAAGGCGAAGCTCTTCGTGAACGCGAATGGGAACTCAGTGTGGGTCGTCAACGACGACGACCTGGCCGTGACGAAAATGGTTGACCACATCGCGGGGCACAAATACGGCTTCTCGCTTGCGGAAGAAGCATCGGCCTACTTCGATCGGCGGACGAATCAGCTGCACGTGCTCGGCGCACCGGTACTGAATCGCAACGACTTGCCGCTGCTCGGGTCTCACAACGTTGCAAACGCACTCGCGGCGTCGCTGGCTGTGATGGTCGCCGACAGATCGCACCAGACCCAACACGCGAGAAAGGGGATTTCCGCGGCGCTCCGGACGTTTCGTTCTCTGCCGCATCGACTGGAGCTGGTTGGGGAATTCGACGGAATACAATGGATCAACGACTCAAAAGCGACGAACGTCAGCTCTGCGGCGGTCGCAATTGACGGAATGGAGCGCCCGACCGTCCTCTTGCTTGGAGGTCGCCACAAGGGCGAGGCCTACACACCACTCGCGGACGCCGTGCGGAGAAAAGTGAAAAGAGTAATAGCCTACGGCGAAGCGGCGCCGATCATTGCGACCGATCTGCGTCCGGTGGTGGACGTGGTGCGACTGGGCTCTGACTTCGACGAGGTCATTCGCGCCGCTCGCGCGGCGGCGAGAGCAGGCGAAGCGATTCTCCTTTCGCCCGCGTGCTCGAGCTACGACATGTTTTCGAACTACGAAGAACGAGGCGAGCGGTTCCGGACGCTCGCTGTGAAAGAGGTGTAATGACAGCAGCTGTTGGAATCAGGCATCGCTGGAATGCCGGCGTCGAAGCGCGGGCTCTCGTCATACTCACCAGCGTCCTTCTCGCGTTCGGACTCGCGACCGTCTATAGCGCCAGCGCGATCGTCGAGATGCAGGCCGGATACGGGAACGCGCATCTACTGCTCAGGCAACTCGGTGGAATGGCGATAGGCGTGCTGCTGTTCGCGATTGCAGCCAGGCTCGATGCTGAAATTTGGGAGCGCTGGGCCTGGCCTCTTATGATCGTCTCGTTGGTCCTGCTCATAATCGTCATCCTTCCGTTCACGGCGAGGATTGCGCCGCGCATCCATGGCTCGCGGCGCTACGTGTTCGGTGCTTCGCTGCAGCCGTCCGAGCTAGGAAAGCTCGCGGTGATCATCTGGGCGTCGATGCTGGTCGTGAAGAAAGGCGAGACCATGCGGCGTCTGAGCAAAGGTCTGCTGCCGTTCCTCGTCGTAATCGGCGCCATGGATATTCTCGTGATGCTCGAGCCGGATCTTTCGACAGCGATGATGTACACGCTCGTGCTCGGGATCATTCTGTTCGCCGGCGGAGTCCGCATCGGTCACTTCGTCGCGCTTGGCGTGATGTTGATTCCACTGCTGTACGTGAAAATCGAGCGACTGAGTTATGTGCTCCTCCGCATGTCCGCGTTCTTCGATCCGGGCTCCGCGCCAC
>JBOHTB010000135.1:0-3509 GCA_050733435.1 Gemmatimonadaceae bacterium
AGGTACATCTTCGCGTTCTCTCGGCCCTGACCGATTCGTTGCGCGCCGTAGCTATACCACGCGCCCGACTTGTCGATTATCCCCGACTCCGCGGCGATGTCCAGCACCAGCGACGCGTGGCTTATTCCCTCCGCGTACATGATGTCGAACTCGGCTTGCTTGAACGGCGGAGCGACCTTGTTCTTCACGACTTTGACGCGGACGTGCGAGCCGATGACGTCTTCCTTCTCCTTGACGGGAGCAATGCGACGGATGTCGAGACGCACCGACGCGTAGAACTTGAGGGCCTTTCCACCGGTGGTCGTCTCGGGGTTGCCGAACATGACGCCGATCTTCTCGCGGAGCTGGTTGATGAAGATGACGGAGGTCTTCGAGCGGGCAATCGCGCCGGTCAGCTTGCGCAGCGCCTGACTCATGAGGCGCGCCTGGAGTCCCATGTGCGAGTCGCCCATGTCGCCTTCGATCTCGGCTTTGGGAACGAGGGCCGCAACGGAATCGATGACCACGACGTCGACCGCCCCCGAGCGAACGAGGATCTCGCAGATCTCCATCGCCTGCTCGCCGGTGTCGGGCTGCGAGACGAGAAGGTTCTCGACGTCCACACCGAGCTTCACCGCGTAGTCGGTGTCGAGCGCGTGCTCGGCGTCGATGTAGGCGGCAACTCCGCCCGCGCGCTGGGCATTGGCGACGACGTGGAGACAAAGCGTGGTCTTGCCGCTCGACTCGGGACCGTAGATCTCGGTGACGCGTCCGCGCGGGATTCCGCCGACGCCAATTGCCGCGTCGAGGTTGATCGCTCCAGTGGAGATGGATTCGACGCGAACACGCGCGTCAGTCGAGCCCATCTTCATTATGGCGCCCTTGCCACAGTTCTTTTCGATCTGAGCAATCGCCAGGTTCAACGCCTTCTTCTTGTCGTCCTGAACCGTCGAAACAGCCATCTCGTTCACCCTGTCGTTAGACGTTTATGACCTGGCAGGCAGGTAAGATTGCCCTGTTTGGGCACCCGAACAAACTACGAAAATGGCCACCAGAAAGCAAGATTTTTTCGAAAGAAAATCGCTCGAGTGCCATCATTTATTGGCGAGAAGAAATGCGTTCTCGATGTGCTGAACGCGGACTTTCTCCGCTTCAAGAATGACCCCGATGACGTCGAACCGGAAGGTGTCGCCGGGTTGCTGGAACCGCGATATCCAGACTTTGGCGGATCGGCTCAGCTCCCGCTGCTTTCGCCAGTTCACGGCGCTCACCGGACCTCCGAAGTCGGCGCTCTTCCGGGTCTTGACCTCGACGAACGCCACCGTGCGAGTCTCCCCTCTACGCTGCGTCGCCACGATGTCGATATCGCGGTGACCGTTCCTGAAGCGACGCTCGGCGATTTGCCAGCCGTGGACGTTCAGCCATTTCTCGGCGACACGCTCGCCGCGAAGTCCCATCGTTTGTCGCGCTGCGGTCATGGCCACAACGTAAGGGCGCGGAGTCGGAGCGCATCATCCGGCGTCGTCGAGAAGCATCGAATTCGTGCGGAATAGGTCGCGAATGATAGGCTTCCAGCCTAAGCTGCCTGCTACCAGCCCGAAGCGACCAGCGGCCAGTTGCAGACAAGGAGACTTGTCGGCCCGGCGTTCTGGGTTTTTCTAACCTTGGGCTCCAAGCGGTGCATAAGATCGCGTTCTTCCGCACCTCGAACGCGAACTCGAAAAGTCAAATGTGCCCGCAGCTGGCCGCTGGCCGCTTCGCGCTGGCAGCAGGCGGCTTGGGCTGGCAGCTTAGGCT
The DNA here is from genome assembly GCA_050733435.1 of Gemmatimonadaceae bacterium. Taxonomy (GTDB): domain Bacteria; phylum Gemmatimonadota; class Gemmatimonadetes; order Gemmatimonadales; family Gemmatimonadaceae; genus UBA4720. The sequence goes on from JBOHTB010000135.1 coordinate 1,777, forward strand.
GGCAGCCCCCGCCCCAAACCTCCGGCGGATGACTTAGATGCGCGGCCCGGCGATCCTCTCGAGATCATCGAGCCCGGCGAGTACATCTCGCGGCTTGGATCCATCCGGCGGCCCGAGTATCCCGGCCGCGTGAAGCTGGTCGATTATCCGCGCGGCGCGGCCGTAGCCCACCTTTAGCCGCCGCTGCAGCAACGACGTCGAGCCCTGCTGGTGCTGGATGACCACCTCGGCCGCTTCGCGGAATAGCTTGTCGCGATCGGCATCGTCGAGATTGTCTCCATCCGCGGCACTGGCTTCCTCCGCCTCCTTCCGACGAATGGACTCGATGATGTCCGGCTCGCCCGGACTCTCTTCGAGGAAGAGTCCCTGCGCTTCGTACGCGGCCTTTCTCTCTTCGCGGCGCAGCTCGTACCATCCCATCAGTCGCTCGGTGTCCTCGCTCGAGATGAAAGCTCCCTGCAAGCGCGCCGGTTCTGATTTTCCGGGGGGAATGAACAGCATGTCGCCGTTGCCAAGGAGCGCTTCAGCGCCGATGCCGTCGAGGATGGTGCGACTGTCGACCTGCGATGCAACGCGGAAAGCTATCCTGCTCGGAAAATTCGCCTTGATGAGACCCGTGATCACGTTCACGCTTGGACGCTGCGTCGCGAGAATGAGGTGGATCCCGATCGCGCGCGCCTTCTGCGCGAGCATCGCGAGTGGCGTCTCGATCTCGCCCTGCACCGTCATCATCAGGTCGGCGAGCTCGTCGATCACGAGCACGATGTACGGGACGATTCCACCTTTGTACTCGAGATCCTCGAACGCGACGTCGCTGCGCTTGACATTCCGGAGCTGCACCCCTTCCTGAACTTTCCGGTTGAAGTCCTGGATGTTGCGCGCACCGTTCGCGGCGAGCAGCTCGTAACGGTCCTGCATCTCGATCACCGCCCACTTGAGCACGGCGGCGGCGTCGCGATTGTCAGTCACGACCTTATGTCGAAGGTGCGGCAGGACGTTGTACACCGACAGCTCGACCATCTTCGGATCTACCATCAGGAATCGCAGCGTCGTCGGCGTGTGACGATACACGAGCGATGTGATCAGCGTGTTGATGCACACGCTCTTCCCCGACCCAGTCGCTCCGGCGATGAGCAGGTGCGGCATCTTCGCCAGATCCGCGATTATCGGACGTCCCTCGAGGTCTTTTCCCAGTGCAATCGGCAATGCAGCGCGCGCATTCTGGAAATCACGCGACTCGATCAGCTCACGAAACGCGACAATCTCCGCAGTCGGATTTGGAACCTCGACTCCCACCGCGCCTCGGCCAGGAATCGGGGCGACGATGCGGATGCTCTGCGCGCGCATTGCCAGCGCGAGGTCATTCGAGAGATTCGCGATCTGCCTCACCTTCACACCAGCGGCGGGCGCCACTTCGAACTGCGTCACGACGGGGCCGGTCGTTCGACCAACGAGATCTCCCTCGACGCGGAACGTCCGCAGTGCGTCCATCAGCTTGACCCCCATCGCGTCGAGCTCGCGTTTGCCGAGGTCGACGTTGCGAGGCGGCGGCGGCGTGAGAAGGTCGGGCGAGGGAAGATCTTCAGCTGTGAACGACAGCAGATCTCCCTCGTTCGCATCGATCTCCGCGCCGATACGCTCGGCGTGTTGTGCCGCTTGAGACCCGCGATTTTTCTTCTCCCGCTTTCTCTCGATCGGGATCATCGGCTGCTCTGCGCCGCCGGAGATATCTT
>JBOHTB010000136.1:0-22114 GCA_050733435.1 Gemmatimonadaceae bacterium
CCGTATGGACCTGGCCTGGCTGGGAAGCACCGCAATGGCACCAGGAAGTGAAGCCCGTGTTCGGCGCCATGCAGCGCGTCTTCAACGGAATTCCCGAGCACCCTGCTCCGCGCTAGAAGCCCATCCTGACGCGAATGCCGAAGGAGTAGTACCTGTACTCGCTGCCACTTGTCTGACCGGGAGCCGCAACGTTTGCGTAGCTGCCGACCAGCGTGAGCTCCTGTCTCGGATCAAACCTGTAGCCCATCGACAGCGCGCCGCGTTCGGCGAGACGTGAGCCGGCGTTAGAGCCGAAGAATTCGATGCTCTGTCTTCCGAGACCCAGATCGGCGTCGGCGTTCCAACCGAGCTCGCCGCCCAGGTGTCCCCGTGTGCTGCCTTCCACGAGTGTATAGCGCCGCGGCGCGAAATACCCATCGCTGCTGGTGGTGTCGTAACCGAACTGGCGTCCGCCGACGGCAAGACTCCAATTGCGATTGTATTTCCAACGCAGCGTCGACGAGTAGGCGTCACGGGTATTGTCGCGAGCGCCGCCGGTGAGTCGCGCATAGCTCCCTGCTCCAGCGATGGAGAACCTGGCGGGCAGTGCGAGCTCCGCTTCGCCCGTGTACTCCGAGCTGATGACCCCATTCGCGATGAGGAGCGCGGTCTCGTCGAACGGAGAGCGCGATGCACCAAGACCAATCGAGAGCGCCTGGCCGACTCGACCGGCCGCGTGTAAAGCGCCGCTTCCGATAGTGAGTGATTTTGCGGCGGATGGACCAACCGTTGACGAATGCCGGGAGGCGCCGCCGTCGGCGCGCACTTGCCAGCTTCCCTGCTGCCACCGGGCGAACACGCTCACAGCATCGACGTGCGAATCAATCGCGGCAAAGTTCGCCCGCCGCTGCGCGTACCTTCCACCGAACGCGGTATTCCAGCGCGCCGGATTCAGGTAATCAACGATGAAATTCGTCGCCCGATTGTTGTCGCTGTCGTTTGTGCCGAATCCAGTCGCCGTCATACTCGGCCGAAGGTCGGCCTGAACCCAGCGAAGAAGCGCGCGCGCATCTCCGTATGCCGGGTTGGCGCGCAGTGCTTGCTCGAGGGCGGTCTCGGCGTCCGACTGTCGTCCCTGCCATCTCAGCGTCTCGGCTAGCCCAGTGAGCGCCTCAGCGTCGTTTGGCCTGATCTCGAGAACCTGTTGCCACGCTCGCTCGCTTCGCTCCAGGTCACCTCTCCACGCGATGACACGCGCGAGTCCCTTTTGCGCGTTCGCGTCGCCAGTGCGGGCGAGTTGACTATACAGTCTTTCAGCTTCGCCGAGGTCGCCGTTCCAGGAGAGAACGCGCGCGTACTCGAGAGCCGCCTCGCGGTCTGTGGGATTGGCGTCAACCCACTGCTTGTAGATAGAGAGAGCTTCGCTGAGACCGCCCGACCAGGCGAGAGTCTGTGCCCGCCCGAGAATGGCATCACGATATCGCGGCGATCCGGACAGAACCGAATCGTAGACGGCAATCGCCGAGGAGTATTCTCCGCTCCAGGCGAGAGCGCGCGCCAGAGCGAGACGCCCTTCGACGTCCTTTGGCTCGAGGGCAACGTACCGCCGGTAGAGTTTGACTCCCTCGTCCAGTCGGTTGTCCCAGGAGCGGAGCGTCGCGAGCCGGAAGACAGCGAGGGAGTTTGTCGAGTCGTGCTCGACGGCTATCTGGTACAGCGCGGCGGCGAGAGGGTACGCACCGTTTGCCCATGCGCTGTCGGCGCGAACAAGCACTGTTTTCTGGCTCGCTCCGTCGGCTGAGTGATCGATCTGTCCCGGTCCGCCAGTCGGGGACATTGCAGTGCCGGCGGATCCGGTGGCGCATCCCACGAGAAGTAACGACGCTGCAAGAGCCAACGCGGCCCGGTTGAATTGGATGTGTTGGGACATGACTGCCTCTGCTCCGGTTCTCGTGAATGCGAGGCACAGACCGGCTCTACCGGAGTTGCCCTTAAGAGGACGACGACGTGCTGCTTCTGATAACTGAACCGGAGGCGGGAAGCGGGAAGCGGGAAGCGGGAAGGGGGAAGCGGGCGGGAGGCGGGAGGCGGTTATAGTACGCTCCAGAAATCCCGGCCGACATCGACCGAAAAAGTCCACCGGCCGTCGCGCAGCCCGCGCGCGACATCGAAGCGTACGACGTCGAAGACGGTCAGGGCGCCCAGCCCAAGTGCCGGATACCAACCCTGTCGGGGCGCCTTGAACGAGGCAGATCGATCGATCCAGACGGCAGTTGCGAACGGCGCGAGCGTGATCGTGGCGGGCGCCTTGCCGTAGCGCCCGAGCGGGATCGGAATGAACGGCGCGAGAAAGCGCCATTCCAGCCGTTGGCTGATGCCCGCGCGGCCAGTGAGCTCATGAAAGGCGTAGCCCGGATCGCTGGTAGGTCCGCCGAGGTAAACCAGGTGTTGCGCAGGAACCGAGTCGTGACCCAGAACACCCGCAGCAATGGTGTGAAGAACGAGGCGGCTGGAGCCAAAGGGTTTCTGGAGATCGACTACCAGAGCCGGTCGGACCAGATCCGAGCGAATTGGCAGCGGCCGGACGACTCGAATGCCGCTAAGCGCGAAGTTGGAGCCGAGCTCGAACCCTCCGGAGGTTAGGGCAGCAGACCGGCTGAATGCCAAGGTTCCTCTGATCTCTCGCAGTGGAAGCGCTGGGATCGTCGGCTCAAAAGTGCCGGTGGTGGGGCGAGCGTGAACGAAAAGCGGGTCGTGCTTCTCGTACGTCAGGTCGAGTGACGGACGCCAGCCGAAGCGAGCGAGGGTCCACGCCAGCGAGACACCTTTCGCATCGTAAGTATCCGTCTGGTCGCTTCCAAATTCCTGCGCGGCGATGCTGTTTTCGACAAGAGACGTCTCCTCATCGTCGCTTACGTCGCTGTACCCCCGCTCGGCGGCGAGCGAGAGCGATGAGCCGGCGCCGGTCCTGTACTCGATTGCGCCGCGTCCCTTCGCCGACTTGTCGCTGAAGCCGTAACGGCCCGAGGCGGCGATGTCGAATCCCGCCCCCACTCCCTGAATGATTCCGCTCCCGACAGCAAGACCTTCGACGCGATTGAACCGGACGAAGTCGGAGACGTGGTGTGCGGAAAGCTCGAGGGTCCTCCCCCGGGCGAGCGCTTGCTGGCGGACCAGCGAGCGCGCCTCTTCCTGAACCCGCTTGACGTCCTCATCGGTGACTGCACGGACGTCGGGCGGCAGCGAATCGAGCACATGACCCACGAACGGAAACGGCGTCGCGGCGCGCTGGGCAGGCGACGCCATGACTATTTCCTGCCCGGAAAAGAAATTCGGCGAAATGCCAGTGTTCAGCTTGTAGCAGCAAATCTCCCAGCGACCGCGAATAATTCCGCGCACGGGGTAGTCGAGCCACGATCCTGTACGCCGTATCTCGATCTCCTGTCGGCGAGGAAGCCAGAACCGTCCCTCGATCAACGCATTTTCCAGCACGACGGATACGTCTTCCAGATCCTTGTCGAGGAGAGCGGCGCGCGTGAAGCTGAACGCCATGCGCACTACTTCCCCTGTCTCGCGGTCGATGTAGACAGCTCCCACGACGCGGGCCTGCCGGTCATCCTTTGGCCGAACGCGGACCTCGTAGACATCGAGGACGCGATCCGCCAGTCGTATCTGGAGCGAATCGTGGATGGCGTAGTCGTATACCTGGAGACCGGCGGGCGAGAGGGGATGCGGGACATCCTTCACCTCATCCCCCTCGCCAATGCGAATGAGATTTCGGAAGTTGTTCTGGACGATTCCGAGGTGATCGCGGTGATAATTGATGTCGGTCGGCAGGAGCAATGTGTCCCGGCGACCCATGATGATCTGCTTGCTCAGATCGGGAGCACGCCAATAGACTTCCAGCCCTAGCTCGTCCGCTTTTACGATTTTTGGCGGCTCGGGGAATCCTTCTCCAAATTGCGCGAGGAAAGTCACGTAACCGTGCGCGGTCGCCTTGTAGTCTACGAGACCGGTATCCGCGAGCTGGCTCGTCCTGCGCTCCGTTGCGCGTTCGACGAGCGCCGTAGTGCGCGGGTCGTTCCACACCTGGCCGCCCGCGTGGCGCAGCGGAATAATCGTCGCCAACAGCAACGCGGCCCGGAATCTCATGGAGGAAAGTTAGTTGCGGGGTGAATCGGAGCAATCGGCGTCGCAGGGTAAGTGCGGACGCACGCCAGTGGGGTTCACGGTTCCCTCGAGAACACGTCGGGCATCGAAGCTCGCTGCGCGAGGGGACGCGTGAATCTCGCCGAGTTCACCGCGCTCGCCAAGTCCGCGACTCTCGTCCCGGTATGGAAGGATTGTCTGCTCGACACCGACACTCCCGTCTCTGCGTTCGCCAAGATTCGGCGCGGAAAGTTTGGATTTCTGCTCGAATCGGCGCCTGCCGGAGGAGAGACCTGGTCGCGCTACACTTTTCTCGGCTCGGAGCCGCGTTGCGCCTGGAGGCTGTTGAACGGCACCGTTGAGGACTGGAGCGAGGAGCGCGGCTGGCACAACGCGCGAACTCCCTCTGATCCGCTCGACGATCTGGCCGTCCTTGTCGAAGGGGTGCACCCCGCAACCGTCCCGGAGCTCGGCGATTTCTGGGGCGGAGTGGTAGGCTATTTCAGCTACGATATCGTGCGTCTCATCGAGAAGCTGCCGAACCGGCCGCCCGACGGACTCCCCGCGCCCGATGCTCTTGTTGTGTTCACGCGGTCGCTGGTGATACTGGACAATCTTCACGGGCGCGCACGCGTGGTAATCTCGGTGCCAGTGCCGAAAGGTGCAGGCGATGCGGAGCTCAGATCGCTTTATGAAAAAGCGAATCGCGAGCTCGAGGAGATTCTTGGGCGGCTGCGAGCTCCGGCCCGCATCGACGCGATGTCTCTGAACGTGGACGCGGCGCCGCTCGAAGGCGGGTCGAGCTACGGACGCGAGCAGTTCATGCAGCACGTGGAGAGGATCAAGGAATACATCCGCGCCGGAGACTGTTTTCAGACGCTGTTGTCGCGGCGGATAGAAGTTCCGCTGGATTTCGAGCCGGCTGATCTCTACCGCGCTCTCCGCGCGATAAATCCATCGCCCTACATGTATCACCTCGTGCTGGACGACGTCGAGATCGTAGGAAGCTCACCGGAGCTTCTCGTGCGCGTTTCTGATTCGCACATAACGCTCCGGCCGATCGCCGGCACTCGCCCGAGGGGAACCACATCCGCTCATGACGCCGAGCTCTCGGCGGAGCTTCTCGCCGACGAGAAGGAGCGCGCGGAGCACGTCATGCTCGTGGATCTCGGACGCAACGACGTCGGGAAAGTGGCCAGGTATGGAACGGTCAAAGTTACGGAGCTCATGAAAATCGAGAAGTACTCGCACGTGCTCCACATAGTCAGTCAGGTCGAGGGCGAGCTCAACGATGGACTCTCCGCGCTCGACGTGTTCCGAGCGACGTTCCCGGCCGGAACGATGACTGGCGCGCCCAAGATTCGCGCGATGGAGATCATCGACGAGCTCGAGCCCGTCGCGCGCGGACCGTACGCCGGCGCAATCGGCTACATCGCAGCAGGCGGGAAGAGAATGGATCTGGCGATAACGATCCGCACGTGCGTCATTGCGGGAGGAATCGCCACTGTACAGGCAGGCGCGGGGATCGTGGCCGACTCGATGCCCGAGCGAGAATGGGAAGAGACTCGCAGCAAGGCGCGTGCTTTGTTGAGTGCGATTGCGTCTGTTCGCCGTCCCGGGAAACGATCTCGATAGATGGCCGGCATCTCGATCCCGTCGTATGAGAGGTTTGCCGTCGGCCGCGCGCGTGTCGTCGCTACCCATGCGTGTGCGGCGAGCATTCGGACGGTTCTGGGAAATGAACGGCTGTACGACTACGCGGCGCGCCAGCCAGACGCGGTTCCACTGGTTGGGCGGGCGCCGGTGTTCGCCATCGACCTGCCTGGTGGCTGCGGACGCGTAGTCGTTCGCCACAACATGCGTGGTGGCTGGATGGCGAAGCTCAGCGACGACGTATTCGTATTCCCGACGCGGGGCTTCCGAGAGCTGATCGCCTCGCTCCGGCTTCGTGCGAGCGGCGTCAGCACTCCCGAGGTGGTAGCGTACATCTCGTATCCTCTGAATTGGGTTTTGAGGCGCTCGGATACGGCGACGAGAGAGATTTCCGACGGACACGATTTGTCAGTTGCGCTCGCCAAGATCACCGACCGCGACCATCGCGTGATGGTTCTCGACGCCGTCGCGAAACTGCTGCGTGCTCTCACCCACGCGGGTGCGCATCACCCTGACCTCAATCTGAAGAACGTGCTTCTGACCGCCGGTCTTGGCGAAGGACTCGACGCCCACATTCTCGATGTCGATCGCGTGCATTTCACCGTGCCGGGCTCGCCGCTCGTGGCGAAAGCAAATCTCGATCGCTTGATTCGCTCGCTCAGAAAATGGCGTGACACCAGGGAGCTGCCGTACACTGCCGAGGACGAGGAGTATCTGCGTCTGCGGAGCGGCGAATGACGAGCGCCGGCGCTCAGACGGATGAAGTGCCCGCCGAGATATGTATCGTGATGATGAGTGCGGTAGGTGATACGGTGCACGTCCTACCCGTGATAAACGCTCTAAAGCGCGCCAATCCCTCGACACGCATCACGTGGGTTCTTCAGCCAGCGCCGGCCACGCTCGTCAGAGGGCATAAGTCGGTTGACGAGATAATTCTGTTCGACCGTGCGAAGGGCTGGCGCGCGTTCACAGATGTTCGCGCTGCGCTAGCAAGACGACAATTCGACCTCGTGATCGATCTCCAGGTCTATTTCAAGGCAGGCATCGTCACTTCCTTCGCACGCGCACCGGTAAAGCTTGGCTTCGACCGAGCGCGAGCACGCGACCTCAACTGGCTTTTCACAAACTGGAAAGTCGAAGCGCGACCTATTCAGCACGTTCAGGATCAATACTTCGAATTCCTCTCGCGGATGGGAGTTTCCCGAGAGCCTGTCGAATGGGATCTTGGACCGTGGCCAGATGAACTCGAGTGGCAAGCGGAGTTCGTTCGGGGGATAGATCGCCCGATCGCGTCGATCGTCGTCGCGACGAGCAAGCCCGAAAAGGACTGGCTGCCAGAGCGGTGGGCAAAAGTCTGCGACGCACTCTACGAGCAGTACGGAATGCAGGTCGTCCTCGTCGGTGGCACTACCGCGCGTGAGCGCGAAGCGGAGCGCATCGTCATGCACAATGCGAGGCACAAACCGCGTTCGGCGCTTGGCAGCGGACTAAGAAATCTGGTGTCAATTCTGGACGCCTCGTCGCTCGTGCTTTCGCCGGACACCGGTCCGCTGCACATGGCTGTAGCGCTCGACCGGCCAGTGATCAGTCTCATGGGCTACACCAATCCAAAACGGACAGGCCCGTATCGAAAATTTCACGACCTGATGATCGATGCCTACGGGGATCCGGGTGAGGACTACGCGCCCTCGATGGAAAACAGAACAGGTCGCATGCCGCGGATCCAGACGAGTGATGTCCTGGAAAAGGTTGCCATTTGGCATAAGCGTTACGCTGGAGTCGTTGCGTGACTCCGCGCAAACCGAATGCTCAACAACCCGTGAAGAAGCCGACCGCAAAACTCCCTGTGCGTGATCAGACCTCGGCTGGCGGAGTCGTCTATCGGATTGTCGACGGACGGGCCGAGATAGTCCTCATAGGCGTTGGACAGAATCGCTGGCAGCTCCCGAAAGGACTTGTCGAAGCGAGTGAGAAGCCCGAGAGCGCCGCGGTACGCGAGGCGCGCGAGGAGGCCGGGGTCGACAGCGAGGTGGTCGAACCGATTGAGACAATCGAATACTGGTTCGCAGGACTCGACGGCGGCGAAAGAGTTCGCTTCCACAAGCGCGTGCACTTATTTCTCCTGCGGTATCTCTCCGGAGATCCCAAGGATCACGACTGGGAGGTGAACGAAGCACGCTGGGTCCCGATCGACGAGGCCGTGACACAACTCACATTCGGGAGCGAACGCGGCGTCGCTGAGAAAGCCCGAGGGCTTATAGCGCGGCTACCTCGCTGACGGCGCGATCGTGCCGAACCTGTAGTCGACGCCAACATCCTTGAGCAACAGCACCAATCGCAGGAGCGGGAGTCCCATCACCGCGAAATAGTCGCCGTCGATGCGCTCGACAATGGTGGCACCGAAACCCTGAATTCCGTACGCCCCTGCTTTATCCATCGGCTCGCCGGTCGCAATATATGCGTCGATCTCCCTCTTACTCAGGCGTCGGAATTTCACCCGCACTTCTTCGATGGCCGAGCGCAGGTTTCCCCCCCGCGAAACGGCGACGGCAGTAATGACCGTGTGTTCCCTGCCGCTCAGCCTTGCAAGCATTCGCGCGGCCTCGGCAGCGTTCTCCGGTTTGCCGAGGACTCTGCGGTTTATCACGACGATGGTGTCTGCGCCGATGGTGACGACGTTCGGATCGTGTGTCGCGATCGCCGCTGCCTTCTCACGCGCGAGACGCTCGGCGTGGCGACGCGGGGTCTCGCGGGGAAGTCTCGTCTCGTCGAGATTCGCGGGACGCACTTTGTGAGTTATCCCTACGAGGTTGAGCAGCTCACGACGACGGGGCGACGACGAGGCGAGGACGACTCGCAACCTGCTCACCGTTCCAGCCAGAGCGTCACCGGCCCGTCGTTGACGAGCTCGACCTCCATCATAGCTCCGAATTCACCGCATTCCACCTTTATTCCGCGATCTCGCAAAGCCTGGAGAAAATGTTCGTAGAGCGGGACTGCTTCTTCCGGACGCGCCGCGTCGATGAAGCTCGGCCGCTTTCCCTTCTCCGCGTTTCCATAGAGCGTAAACTGCGAGACGACCAGAAGCGATCCACCCACTTCTGAGAGGCCGAGATTCATCTTGCCGTCGGAGTCGCCGAACAGTCTCAGGCCGGACGTCTTCTCGGCCATCCACTCGACCTTCTCGCGGGTGTCACCGTGGGTGAACCCTACGAGGAGAAGAAACCCCTTCTCTATACTTCCGGCTTTTCTTGGTCCGATGCGAACTTCCGCTCTCGAAACCCGCTGCAGTAGAACTCGCAGCTGCTACTCCACGGTGACGGATTTGGCGAGATTGCGCGGCTGGTCGACGTTCGCGCCGCGCTTCACGGCTATGTAATAGGCGAGCAGCTGCAACGGCACCGATGCGAGCACGGGCGTGAGCATGTCCTTGGTCTCGGGGATCCTGAACTCATAGTCCAGCTTTCCGTCCAGCACCTCTTCATCCCGCGTCGTGATGGCGATCACCCGGCCGCCCCTCGCTTTCACTTCCTGCACGTTCGATACGACTTTGTCGAACACCGAATCGTGTGGTGTGATGAAGACGACCGGCATCTTCTCGTCGATCAAGGCTATCGGTCCGTGCTTCATCTCCGCGGCCGGATAACCCTCCGCGTGGATGTAGCTGATCTCCTTGAGCTTGAGCGCGCCTTCCAGGGCCGTCGGAAAACTGTAGCCGCGGCCGAGGTAAAGAAAATTTTGCGCGTTCTTGAAGTCATCGGCGATTTTCTCGATCTCGCCCGCACGATCCAGCACGTTCTGGATCTTGGATGGCAGCTTGAGCATCTCCTCGATGATCTCTTTGCCGTCCACCATCGAGAGATTCCGAAGTCGTGCGAGTTTTAGCGTAAAGAGCAGCAGCGCGATGACCTGACTCGTGAAAGCCTTGGTGGACGCGACTCCAATCTCCGGACCGGCGTGCACGTAGATGCCGCCATCGCTCTCGCGGGCAATCGTCGAACCGACGACGTTCACGATCCCGTAGGTGCGGGCGCCCCTCGCTTTTGCTTCGCGCATCGCCGCCAGGGTGTCGGCGGTTTCGCCCGACTGTGAGATCACAATGCAAAGAGTCCGATCGGTGACTATCGGATTCCTGTAACGCAGCTCTGAAGCGTATTCGACTTCAACTGGAATGCGGGCAAGGTTCTCCAGCATGTGCTCACCGATGAGAGCGGAGTGCCAGCTGGTGCCGCAAGCCGTGATCAGGATGTTGTCGAACCGAAGGAGCTCCTCGTCGGTCATGTTCAGACCGCCGAGCTTGGAGGTGCCCTGATCGGGGAGAAGTCGCCCGCGCATGCAGTTCTCGACCGTCGCCGGCTGCTCGAAGATCTCCTTGAGCATGAAGTGCGCGAATCCACCGCGCTCGATCTGGTCCAGATCCCAGTCGATCTTGCTGACGCGCCTCTCGAGCTGCTGCGCGCGCTGGTTGAGCACGGTGTAGCCGTCGCGCGTCAGAACCGCGACGTCGCCGTCGTCGAGGTAGACGACTTCACGCGTCTGGGCGAGGATGGCCGACACATCGCTCGCGACGTAGTACTCGCCGTCGCCAAGGCCGATGAGGAGCGGACTGCCCTTCCTTGCCGCGACGATCTTGTTCTTGTCCTCGCTCGACACGACGGCAATGCCGTAAGTGCCTTCGATCTGCCACAGCGCTTCGATCACGGCGTCCTCGAGATTGCCGTCGAAGGCTTCCTCGATCAGGTGCGCGATGACTTCAGTGTCGGTGTCCGACCTGAATTTGTGTCCGCGCGCCTCGAGACCCTGCTTCAGCGTTCCAGAGTTCTCGATGATACCGTTGTGAACGACGGCGATGTTTCCTTTGCAGTCGAGATGTGGGTGCGCGTTGCACTCGTTGGGCACGCCATGCGTCGCCCAGCGCGTGTGTCCAATTCCAGTGTCGCCGTCCACGGGACTCGTGGCGAGTGCGCGCTCCAGCTGCGAGATCTTTCCCGCGGCCTTGCGCGTCTCGACGCCCGAGCCGTTCATCACAGCTACGCCCGCAGAGTCGTAGCCGCGGTATTCCATCCGCTTCAGCCCTTCAAGGAGAAGTGGAGTTGCGCCCCGATTTCCGATATATCCAATAATCCCGCACATATTCGCTATGAGTTGACTTTGGGCTACTTGCCGAGCGCTTCGACCGGCTTGCGGCAGTCGCGGACGAGTCTCTCCGCGTCACTCGCACTCGGCCCTTCAGCTATTACACGCACGATTGGTTCCGTCCCGGAAGGCCGCACGTGCACCCACCGATCGGGCCAGGTCAGCCTCAGTCCGTCCTGTGTGTCGGCTTCGGCGTCAGGGAACGCCCGCCTGAGCGCTTCGTACACTGTATCGAGTGGCGCATTCGGTCGTACGAGCTTGTCCTTCACGATAACGTAACGCGGGTAGGAAGCAACGATCTTCGAGAGTGGTTTCCCCTCCTCCAGCAACAGCTGTAGCATGAGTGCCGCACCCACTGGTGCGTCGCGGCCCAGATGCAGCTCGGTCAGTATCACGCCTCCATTGCCTTCACCTCCTATGGGAGCGTGCTCGCTGCGCATCTTCGTGGCCACGTTTACTTCGCCGACGGGTGCACGAATCACCCGCGAGCCAGCCTCCGCGGCGACGTCGTCCACGATCCTGCTCGTCGAAAGGTTCGTGACGACCGGACCTTTGCGGTGACGCAGGACAACCTTCGCCGCCAGAGCCAGCGTGTAGTCTTCGCCAATTGCGACGCCTTCGTCGGACACGAGTGCGAGACGGTCGACATCCGGGTCGACCGCCATGCCGATGTCGCAGTGTGAATCCTGAACCAGCTTCTGGAGCTCACCAAGATTTTCGGCAACGGGCTCGGGCGGCCGCGGAAATCGGCCGTCGGGCTCCATGTTGATCGTCGCGAGCTTGCATCCCAGGAGCTCCAGGAGCACGGGCATGAACACGCCACCCGCGCCACGAACGCAATCGAGTCCAACCCGAAACCCCTTCTTTCGGATTCCGTCGACGTCGAGAAAAGGAAGAGCGAGAATTTTTTCGATGTGCTCACGAGCAGCGTTCTTGTCGTAGGAAACAGCGCCGAGCTTGTCCCATGTGGCGCGGCCGATGTGGCCGTCGACAACTTCTCGCATCTCGGTTCCCTCGACCCCGTCGAGGAACAGACCGGACGGTCCGATGAACTTGAGGGCATTCCACTCGATCGGATTGTGGCTCGCCGTGATGGCGAGGCCACCTGCGGCGTGATGGTGCTCGACCGCGAGCTGCACCGTCGGTGTCGGAACCATTCCAATGTCCAGTACGTTGCAGCCAACTGACTGTAGAGCGGCGTGGACAGCCGCCTGAAACATCTGCCCCGAGACGCGACTGTCCCGACCGACGACAATGGTCGCCTTGGCGCCAGTCCGAGCGAGTGACCACGCGCCGAAGCCAGCGGCGAATTTTGCGATGACCTCTGGCGTCAGTGCTTCGCCAACGCGTCCCCGCACACCGGAGACGCTGACCATCAGTCCCTCGTAAGCCATTTGCGCGAATGCCTCTCGTTTCTGTTCGTGCGATCCGTCAGCCGGTAATTTACTCGGCAAGGAACAATCCGGACGACGCGAGCGATCCGTCTCGATGACGCGATCGATCCGTCTCATAGATTAACTTCCCTCGACATCCTCTCCGCGAACCGCGAATGACACGCATCTTCGACGAAGATCTGAAGGCAAACTTCGGCACCCGCGCGATCCACGCCGGGCAACGACCCGATCTACTCTCGGGCGCGATCATGACGCCGATTTACACGACGTCCACCTACGTCCAGGAAGGACTCGGCAAGAACAAAGGATACGAGTACGCGAGGGGGAAGAACCCCACGCGCGAGGCGCTGGAGCGAAACGTAGCGACGCTCGAGGGAGGGACCTACGGTTTCGCTTTCAGCAGTGGAATGGGCGCGACGGATTCGATCATGAAGCTGTTCAAGTCAGGCGATCATATCGTCGCAGGCGAGAGCAGTTACGGCGGGACGTTCAGACTGTTCGACAAGATTCTCAGGAACTTCGGCCTGTGCTTCAGCTACGTCGACAGCCGCGATCCACAGCGCGTCGAGGATGCGTGCGAGAAAAATACGGCCGCGATAATGGTCGAAACGCCTACCAATCCGATGATGCGGCTCACCGATCTCGCCGCCGTCAGTGAAATCGCAAAGCGAAGGAAGGCGCTTCTCATTGTCGACAACACTTTTGCTTCACCGTATTTCCAGCGACCGTTCGAGTACGGCGCCGACATCGTCTACCACTCGTCGACGAAGTACCTGAATGGCCACAGCGACATGGTCGGCGGAATCGCGATCGTTCGCGACGACGCGCTCGCCGAGCGAATGCAGTTCATCCTGAATTCGGCTGGCGCCATCCCCGGGGCGTTTGATGCCTGGCTGGTGCTGCGCGGGACAAAGACTCTGCACCTCAGAATGCCGCGACATGACGAGAACGGGCGAAAGATCGCGGCATGGCTCGCCGAGACGCTGGGCGATGAGAACGTGATCTATCCGGGACTGCCCTCGCACCCGCAGCACGAGCTCGCCAAGCGGCAGATGAAGGGGTTTGGTGGGATGATCTCAGTGCTTACAGGCTCGCGCGAAAAAGCCGCGAAGGTCCTGAGCCGCGTGAAGGTTTTTTCCCTCGCCGAATCGCTTGGTGGAGTCGAAAGCCTGATCAGCCATCCTGCTTCGATGACCCACGCCTCGGTCCCCGCAGAGCGAAGAGCGCAGCTCGGACTTACAGACGATCTCGTCCGTCTCTCGTGCGGTGTGGAGGACGTCGGCGACCTGATCGCCGATCTGCAGCAAGCGTTCGGATGAAGGTTCTGATCGTCGGGGGCGGTGGCCGCGAGCACGCGCTCGCGTGGAAGCTCCGCCGCGACGACCCGGACCTGGAGCTTCTCGCCGCGCCGGGAAATCCTGGAATCGCATCTCTCGCCCGTTGCGTGCGAATTGCGGTTGACAACGTCGAAGAGCTCGCGAAGCTTGCCGAGACGGAACGCGTCGATTTGACGGTCGTCGGTCCGGAGGGTCCGCTCGCGCGAGGGATCGTCGACCACTTTCAATCCAAAGCGCTGCCGATCTTCGGCCCTACGCGTGCCGCCGCCCGCATCGAGACATCGAAGCGGTTCGCCAAAGACCTGATGATGGCGGCTGGAGTTCCAACCGCTCGCGCGACTCATCATACGGACTCGCAAAAGGCAAAGCGCGCCCTCGCCGAGTTCGGCACGCCCGTCGTGATCAAGGCGTCGGGACTTGCCGCTGGAAAGGGTGTTATAGTCGCGCAAAGTATCGAAGATGCCGAGGCTGCAATCGATGCGATGCTGGAGGATCTCGTCTTCGGTGATGCGGGAGGCGAAATCCTGATCGAGGAATTCATGGAAGGCGAAGAGCTGTCGCTATTCGTCATCACCGACGGCGAGCACGCCGTTCCACTGCTCGCGGCGCAGGATCACAAGCGCCTTCTCGACGGTGATTTCGGGCCAAATACCGGAGGAATGGGCGCCTATGCTCCGAGCTCGATCGCGACGCCGGAATTGCTGCGACAGGTGATGTGCGAAATTATCGACCCCACGTTGTCCGCGATGCGTGCCGAAGGATGCGCGTTCACCGGCCTCTTGTACGCCGGCCTGATGGTGACTGACGACGGGCCGAACGTCGTCGAGTTCAATTGCCGATTCGGTGATCCCGAAACGCAGGCGATTCTGCCGCTCATGGATTCGTCGCTGCTCGAGCTCGTCGCTTCCGTTGCGGGCGGCGGAACACTCGCCCGCTCGCGCCCTCCGGATTGGAAGCCGCTCTCGGCAGTCACGACGGTAGTAGCCGCGGAAGGATATCCGGACAAACCGAGGACCGGCGACTCGATTGGTTTGCCAGAGCCCGCCGACGATGTCTGCGTATTTCAGGCCGGGACAGCGCTGGATTCCGTGGGCAATCTCGTGAGTGCTGGCGGGCGAGTGCTAGCAGTGACAGCCGTCGCTGAAACGCTGTTCGACGCAGCGGAACGATCGCGAGCATACGCGGAAGAAGTCTCCCTGAAGGGAAAACAGCTGCGGCGCGACATTGGATGGCGCGAGCTCACGCGCGGCGTCCGTATAAGCTGAGACACAGAACTCGCCGCGGTGCCGGAATTACCTGAGACCGAGACGATCGCACGCGACCTAGACGGCGCGGTCCGGGGGCGCAGGATTACGAAGGTCTCCGTCCGCAAAGCAGACGTACTCCGGGAAGTTTCCCCGCGCACGCTCGTGCGCCGACTGAAAGGCGCCGCAATTGTGCGTAGCTGGCGCCGCGCTAAGCTCGTGGTGATCGACCTGGACACAGGCGATCGGATCGTCGTACAGCCGAGATTTACGGGAGCACTGCTGATCGATGATGGCAAGCTCGAGGGGAGCGCGCTCGCGTACTCGGCGGTGCGCATGGACCTCGATGACGGACGAGCTCTCCACTACGCCGACGTTCGGCGACTTGGAACAGTCGCGCTCATGGATGAGCGGCGCTTCGACGAATACTCTGGCAAGCTCGGCATAGAGCCTCTTGACCCTGCGTTCACCGGCAACCATTTATCGGGTGTTCTTCGGGCCACGAGTCAGCCCGTGAAGAAACTCCTGATGGAGCAGCGGAAGATCGCAGGCATCGGCAACATCTACGCGAACGAGGCACTCTGGAGAGCCCGGATCGATCCGTCGCGTCCGGCGGCCTCCGTCTCTCTCGAGGAGGCCGATCGCCTCCGAGACTCGATCGTCCGCGTTCTGACCGAGGCGATCGCGGCAAGAGGGACAAGTTTTCGAGACTACAGGGATGCGCGAGGCAAGCGCGGGTCTTTCGTCGAAAAACTTGATGCCTATGGACGCGGCGGGCTGCCGTGTCATCGCTGCGGCTCGAAGCTCGTCACCACGCACGCCATCGATGGTCGCGCCACGACAATGTGCGTGAAGTGCCAGGGCTAGCATGATTCGCGGTATTCCACGCGGGGCAGCGGAGCCGACGAGCGACGCCCAGATCGCGGTGATGCGATCGACGGTCCGCGAGAACGCCAAGGATCGTCCCGGCATCTACCGGATGCTTTCCGGCGACGGCGAGGTGATCTACGTCGGCAAGTCGAAGCAGGTACGCACTCGACTTCTCAGCTATTTTCGCTGCGCATTTCCCGAGGAAAAGGGAGCGCGCATTCTGAGATCGGCGGAGAAGATCGAGTGGGAGTACACGCCGAGCGAGTTCGCGGCGTTGCTGCAGGAGCTCAGGATGATCAAGCGCTTTCGTCCGCGCTACAACGTGGCGATGAAGCGCGATGGGCGGAATTACTCGTTCATCAAGCTGACGAAAGGTGGAGCGCCCAAGCTCCTCGTTGTCCGCGGACCTACGGGTGAGGACGCTGACATTTATTACGGGCCGTTCGTCGGCGCCCAACGCGTAGGCGAAGCAGTGCGAGAGCTCAACGATGTGCTCATGCTACGCGATTGTCGCACGGATCTCAAGATGTTTTACAGTGATCAAACGGAGCTTTTCCAGCTGCAGCGTACGCCGGGCTGCATAAGGCACGAGATCGCCAAGTGCCTCGGCCCCTGCATCGGCGGATGCTCGTCGTCGCAATATGAGCAGCAGGTGAAGCTCGCTCGCGCATTCCTGGATGGGTCGGACGACGGTCCACTCAATGTGCTGAGAGCGCAGATGGAGGCTTTGAGCGCGGAGCTGCAATACGAGAGAGCGGCGATTTACCGTGACAAGCTCGAGCGGCTCGAGGCGCTCCGGGCGCAGTTCGGCCGTTTCCGATTCGCCGTCGAGAATCTCTCTTTCGTCTACACCGTGCCTGGTCACGAAGGAGAGGACCGTGTTTATCTGATTCGTCGAGGCGTTGTGCGCGCGGAGCTCGGGAAGCCGAGGTCGCCAAAGGATCGGCGCGGGCTCAAGCAACTAGTCGAAGATATCTTCTCGGAGCAAGTGCAACCGACAGCGCAGATCCCGACTCACGAGATCGATGAGCTCTTATTGCTCTCGTCGTGGTTCCGGCGGTTTCCGAAAGAGATGAAGAGGACGAGGCAGGTTAGCTGACCTGCCTCGCCGCGGAGTTCATTGTACCTGCACCGTCCCAATCAGAGGAGCCAGCCGGCCACGGTTGACCCAAACGGTAAACGGGCCGGAGAACGGCGGCTGTACCCGATAGGTGTGTGGCTCCAGGACAAGGTTCTCAGGGCACATCACGCCCTTCCTGCCTTTGGAAGCATCTCTGCCCCAGACCGTAAAGTTCGCTGCCGTGGCTGATCGAACGACGTCGATGCGGTCGAATGACAGGCAGCCTCCCAGCGTCACCGTAAGAACGACGTCGAATGCGCTCCCTGCCGTGACACTCGAAGGCACATCGACCTTGGAAACGTCCAACGCTATCGACTGATCGGGCTCCGGCTCAAACGGGTTGCAGTAACTGGCTGATAGAATCAGGCCACTGATCACCGCTGCTGACAAAACTTTTTTCATGATCGCCGCCTTTGGCTGCCTGTATAACCAACTGACAGCAAGGGCCAAGCCTTGGCAAGGTCCTAGCGGTCGGCTTTCCCTTTCCAGCGCGAGACCAGGCTCTGCTCGACGCCGAGGTGATCGAGCATTCTCGCCACCATGAAATTGACCAGGTCAGAGATTTCTTTGGGTCGATGATAGAAGCCGGGCGCCGCGGGCATCACCACCGCACCCGCCCGCGTCAGTCGCAACATGTTGCCGAGATGGATCGCGCTGAGCGGAGTCTCTCTCGGAACGAGCACCAGCTTCCTTTGCTCCTTGAGCGTGACATCCGCGGCGCGCTCGATCAGAGATCTCGAAGCACCGACGGCAATGGCAGATAGCGTCCCCATTGAGCACGGACAGACGATCATTCCCGCCGTGCGCGAGGAACCAGACGCCGGAGCTGCGCCACGATCGTCGTTCGAGAAGACCTCGACATACGACGCCCACGCATCGATGCCGACTGCGTCGCGCAACGCATCGATCGACTCGATTCCCGCTTCGGTCGACAGCAATCGCATTCCGTACTTCGACACTATCAAAGAGATAGGTCGGTGGGCGGCGGTAAGGGCTTGCAGCAATCGCACGGCGTACGGCGCTCCTGACGCGCCCGTGATTCCGACTACGATCGGCAGACTAGAGCTCATCGGAGCACTCTCTCGGTGAACACGAACCCCAGGAACACGATGCTGATCACGCCGTTCATCGTGAAAAACGCTGCGTCGAGACGCGAGAAATCATTGACCTTGACCAGCGAGTGCTCATAAAGAAGCAAGCAACCTGCGACTAGCACCCCGCCAAAGTAGAGGAGGCCCGCTCCCGCACCAATGCCAGCGATCGCAAGCGATGCCACCGTCACGAGATGCATAAGGCGCGCAATTCCAAGCGCGTTCGGTTCGCCGAACGTGGAAGGGATTGAGTAGAGACCGTTGTCCCGGTCGAAGGACACATCCTGCAGCGCGTACAGAATGTCGAATCCTCCCACCCAGGTGGCGACCGCAAGCGCGAGCGCAATCAAGAGCCACCATGGATTGCTCCAGTGCCCGGTAATCGCGAGATAGCCGCCCACCGGCGCAATCGATGTTCCGACGCCGAGGACGATGTGCGACCACCGTGTGAATCGCTTGGTATAGCTGTAGAAAAGCACCCACGCGAGGGCAACCGGAGAGAGTGCAAGGCAAAGCGGGTTGAGCTCCCAGGCCGCCACGACGAACAAGAATGATGCAATCACCACCGCAACACCCGCTTCGCGCGCGCTCATCGTTCCCGACGGGATCTCACGCGCTCGAGTCCGCGGATTGCGGGCGTCGATCTCGCGATCCACAATCCGGTTGAATCCCATCGCCGCGAACCGCGCCGCCGTGAACGCCAAAACTACCCAGACCACTTTTATCGCGGTTACAGGCGCGATGTAGCTCGCCAGAATCACCCCGACCAAAGCGAACGGCAAAGCGAAGATCGTGTGCGGGAGCCGAACAAGGTTGACGTGACGCAGGAGCACGCCCTGACCCCGCAGGGTCTGACCCTCGCGTAGAGAAACGGGCGCTACTGTGTCCGAGCGCGGCGGCACTTGGTCCTCGCGATCAGCTGTCATTCGTCTTGAACCTCTCCGATCGCTCCACAGACCCGAGGCCGAGCCTCGACCACATGGAGTCCACGCGCTCCTTCGTCGACGCATCCATCTCGATCAACTTCGGCCAGTTCCGCGTAAATCCTTCCTCGGCCCATTTCCGCGTGGCGTCGATTCCCATCTTCGACCCGTACGTAAATGCTCGGCTCGAGTGATCCAGGACATCTATCGGCCCCATGGAAAATCGCACGTCCCGCTCAGGATCGATGTGATTCAGAGCAACCCACCACGCTTCCTTCTCATTCCTCACGTCCACTTCCTTATCGACCACGACGATAACCTTCGCCAATGCCATCAAGCCCTGGCCCCACATCGCATTCATCACCTTGTATGCCTGACCGGGGTACTGCTTATCGATCGAGACGAACACCAGGTTGTGAAAAATGCCCTCGGCCGGCATGTGGTAGTCGACGATCTCCGGAATCGTGAGCTTGAGCAGCGGCAGGAAAATCCTCTCCGTTGCGTGGCCGAGATAGTAATCCTCCATCGGCGGACGGCCGACGATCGTCGTCGCATAGACGGGATTCTTTCGCATAGTCAACGCCGTCACGTGGACCTGAGGGTACAGATCCGCCTCCGAATAGAAACCCGTGTGATCTCCGAACGGCCCTTCCACCACCAGCGGCTCCGCCGGATCGATATATCCCTCGATCACGAACTCCGCCTCGGCAGGTACCTCCAGATCGCAACTTACCGCCTTTGCAAGCGCCACCGGATTTTTTCGCAGGAAACCGGCGAAGAGGAACTCGTCGATAGTAGGAGGAAGTGGGGCCGAGGCTGAATACACCGATGCCGGATCAGCTCCGATGGCAATCGCAACTTCCATCCGCTCGCCCTTCTCCGCCATCTCGCGCCAGTGCGCCGCCCCGACTTTGTGACGCTGCCAGTGCATCGCCAGCGTGCGAGGCCCGAGAACCTGGACGCGGTACATGCCGACGTTTCGAATCCCTCGCTTCGGATCCTTCGAGATCACCATGGGCAGAGTGACGTACGGGCCACCGTCTTCGGGCCAACACGTGATAATCGGAAGCCTCGACAGGTCGATCTCTTCGCCCTTTAGCACGATCTCCTGCGATGCCGCCTTTCCGCCCCGAATGCGCGGCGGAAATTTGCCGAGCTCGAGGAGACGAGGCAGCATCGAAAGCTTGCCAATGATGCCTTCGGGAACTTTGAGATCCAGCATCTCGGTTATGCGGCGACCGATTTCATCCAGATCCGCGACGCCGAGGGCCATTGCCATCCGTCGCATCGATCCGAAGAGATTTATGACGACGGGATACGGCGAGCGCTCACCTGTATCGAGAATGACATTCTCGAAGAGCAGTGCCTTTCCCCCTCCCGGTTGCTTCATCACGCGGTCCACAATCTCGCACAACTCGAGGTGCGCTTTCACCGGCTCGCTGATTCTCACGAGCTCGCCAGCGCGATCGATGGCGAAGAGAAACTGACCTATGTTGTCGAGGCTCATTCCTATTCGAGGCCCGAGATCTCGCCGACGTGGATCGCGGCAACTCCGAAGGACAAGCCCGACCATCGCACCTGCGTGAAGCCGGCGGATTGCATTCGCTGGGCGAGCTCCTCTTCGACGGGAAAGTTCGCCACCGATCGCGGCAAATACGTGTAAGCCGTCCGGTGACCGCTTACGAACCGGCCAATGAGTGGCAGAATTCGACGGAAATAAAACAAGTAAAGCGCCCTGAGAATCCGCATGCGTGGAGTCGAAAACTCGAGGATCACGAAACGGCCACCTGGCGCGAGCACCCTCCGCGCCTCTCTCAGGCTTTCGTCGAGCCCGGCTACGTTTCGGATCCCGAACGCAACGATGGCACCGGCGAGACTTCCCGACTCGATTGGTAGATCCACAGCATCGGCGGCCAACGGCGCAACCTTCGACCTCGACACCTTCCGCGCTCCGGCCTTGAGCATCGGCTCGGCGAAGTCCGCTCCTATAACCATTCCTCTGAACCCGGTCGTCGTCGAAATCATCGCCGACACATCCAAAGTGCCCGCGCAAAGATCCAGATACGTCCCCGCAGGATTCCGAGCGATCCCAAGCTCGGCTATCGCTGCTCGTCGCCAACGCTTGTCTATGTTGAGACTGAGGACGTGATTGAGGAGATCGTATCGCGGAGCGATCTCCGAGAATATCCGCTTGACGTATGCGCGTTTCTCAGCGCCACCGGCAGCGGCGGCACTGGCGGTCGCGCTGTCTATGTCGGTGGCCAGCATCCTTCCAAAGTTGACCGGCAACGGTGCGCGGGGCAAGCTATCTTACGCGCGCTTCCCTAATGCCACCCAAGTCCTATACCGACGTATCCGACCAGCAGGTGGTCGTCTTCGCCCAGGAAGGGCGAGAAGATGCCTATCGCGAGCTGATCAAGCGCTATGAGCGGCCCGTATTTTCGCTCATATACCGTATGGTACGCGACAAAGAGACGGCTGAGGACCTGGCACAGGAGACCTTCATAAAGGTTCTCAACAACATCGATCGCTACCGGCCGGAATTCAAATTCTCCAGCTGGCTGTTCAAGATCGCGAACAACATCACGATCGATCATCTGCGCCGGCGACAGGTCAACACGATAAGCATCGAGGGCTCACCCGACGCCGTAACCGCCGAGCGCGCGCGTGCGACGGCGGTCACGATAACGAGCGGTGGTGAATCGCCCCTCGAGGAGCTCGAATCGCGCGAGCTCGGCGCGCAGATCGAGGAGGCCATTGCCAAGCTGCGTCCGGAGTACAGGGCGTGCATCATTTTGAGACACGTCGAAGACTACTCGTACGATGAAATCGCCGAGATCGTAAAGCTCCCGCTGGGAACCGTAAAAACGTACATCCACAGAGCGCGTCAGGAGCTTCGAGAGTACCTCGAAAACGTTCGATGAGAGCATGTTTTTGCAGGCAAAAATTCGTCAAAAAAACCTGAAACTTCACCCGTAACGATCCCGTAAGTCATCAACTCTGAGGAACCCATGATAGAGCACGACTTCCCGGAAGACTTCGTACCCATTGCGGCCGAGTTGCAGCGACTGCCGTATTTGTCGCCTTCGCGAGATTTTGCCGATCGTGTGATTTCAGGGATTGACCGACTGCAGCCCGCTCATGGGGTAGCTCCGGTGATTGCCTCCAGGCATCTGGAGCTGCAACAGGGCGGACGGCAGTCGGTTGCTCTCCCTCAC
>JBOHTB010000137.1:0-7248 GCA_050733435.1 Gemmatimonadaceae bacterium
CTCCTTTCGCCACCGCCGTTGTGACGTCGGCGATGTTTCTCACTTGTCCCGTGAGGTTCGACGCCATGAAGTTCACGTTGTCGGTCAGATCCTTCCACGTACCCGCCACTCCCGGCACGTTGGCCTGCCCGCCGAGGCGTCCTTCGGTTCCCACCTCGCGCGCAACACGCGTCACTTCGCCGGCGAACACGCTCAAGCTGTCGACCATCGTATTGATCGTTTGCTTGAGCTCGAGGATCTCGCCCTTCACGTCGACAGTGATCTTCCTCGACAGATCGCCCCTGGCGACCGCCGTCGTTACGTCAGCGATGTTTCTGATCTGCCCCGTAAGGTTGGACGCCATCGCGTTGACGTTGTCGGTTAGATCCTTCCACGTTCCGCCAACGCCCGGCACTTCCGCCTGGCCACCCAGCTTGCCTTCGGTTCCTACTTCCTTCGCCACGCGAGTGACTTCAGAGGCAAACGAGCTGAGCTGATCGACCATTGTGTTGATCGTATCCTTCAGCTCCGCGGTTTCGCCTCTCGCTTCGACTGTGATCTTCTGCGACAGATCTCCGCGCGCCACAGCCATGGTAACCGCCGCGATGTTGCGCACCTGTCCGGTGAGATTGCCAGCCAGTGTGTTCACGTTGTCGGTGAGATCCTTCCACGTTCCCGCGACTCCGGGTACGCTCGCCTGACCACCGAGCTTGCCCTCCGTTCCGACCTCGCGCGCGACGCGTGTCACTTCCGCCGCAAAGGCGCTCAGCTGATCGACCATGATGTTGATCGTGTTCTTCAGCTCGAGAATTTCACCCTTCGCTTCAGCGGTGATCTTCCTCGACAGGTCTCCGCGCGCGACGGCGGTCGTCACATCGGCGATGTTGCGCACCTGGCCGGTGAGGTTCGAGGCCATGAAGTTCACGTTGTCCGTCAGATCCTTCCACGTGCCGCCGACGCCCAGCACTTCCGCCTGCCCTCCGAGCTTTCCTTCGGTGCCGACTTCTTTCGCGACACGAGTCACCTCGGAAGCAAAGGCGCTCAGCTGATCGACCATCGTATTGATGGTTTGTTTGAGCTCGAGGATCTCTCCCTTCACATCGACGGTGATCTTTCTGGAGAGATCTCCCTTCGCAACCGCCGTCGTGACGTCAGCGATGTTTCTGATCTGACCCGTGAGGCTCGATGCCATGGCATTCACGTTGTCGGTCAGATCCTTCCACGTCCCGCCTACTCCCGGCACAGCTGCCTGTCCGCCGAGTCGACCTTCAGTTCCGACTTCTCGAGCGACACGCGTTACTTCGGACGCGAAGGTGCTTAGCTGATCGACCATCGTGTTGATGGTGTTCTTCAGCTCGGCCGTCTCTCCCTTTGCTTCGACGGTGATCTTCTGGGACAAATCGCCTTTCGCGACTGCGGTCGTGACCGCGGCGATGTTTCTCACCTGGCTGGTGAGATTACCGGCGAGCGTATTGACGTTATCGGTGAGGTCCTTCCACGTTCCGCCGACGCCGGGCACTTCGGCCTGTCCTCCCAGCATCCCTTCGGTTCCAACCTCGCGCGCGACGCGAGTCACCTCGGAGGCGAACGAACTGAGTTGGTCGACCATCGTGTTGATGGTGTTTTTCAGCTCGAGGATCTCGCCCTTTGCGTCTGCCGTTATCTTGCGTGATAGATCTCCGCGCGCGACGGCTGTCGTCACGTCGGCGATGTTTCTCACCTGGCCTGTCAGGCTCGACGCCATGAAGTTCACGTTGTCGGTCAGGTCCTTCCACGTCCCGCCGACGCCCGGCACTTGCGCCTGTCCACCGAGCCTTCCTTCAGTTCCCACTTCTCGCGCAACGCGCGTCACTTCCTCCGCGAACGTGCTCAGCTGATCGACCATCGTGTTGACAGTGTTCTTCAGCTCGAGGATCTCTCCTTTCACGTCGACGGTGATCTTTCTCGACAGATCTCCCTTGGCAACAGCCGTCGTGACGTCGGCAATGTTTCTGATCTGTCCGGTGAGGTTGGAAGCCATCGCGTTCACGTTGTCCGTGAGATCCTTCCAGGTCCCGCCGACTCCCGAAACTTGCGCCTGACCGCCAAGCTTCCCTTCTGTTCCCACTTCCTTCGCGACACGTGTTACTTCGGAAGCAAATGCGCTCAGCTGATCGACCATCGTGTTGATGGTGTTTTTCAGCTCCATCGTCTCACCGCGCGCTTCGACGGTGATTTTCTGTGAGAGATCTCCCTTGGCAACTGCCGTAGTGACCGCGGCGATGTTTCTAACCTGACTCGTGAGGTTTCCAGCGAGAGTGTTCACGCTGTCGGTGAGATCCTTCCACGTGCCACCTACGCCCGGAACTTCCGCCTGGCCACCCAGCTTCCCTTCGGTTCCGACTTCGCGCGCAACGCGCGTCACCTCGTCGGCGAAGGAGCCGAGCTGATCGACCATCGTGTTGACGGTCGTAGCAATGCGAAGGAATTCTCCCTGCACCGACTTGCCATCGATCTCGAGCACCATTTTCTGGCTGAGATCGCCATCGGCGACCGCGGTCAGGACGCGCGCAATCTCCGTCGTCGGAGAAGCAAGGTCGGTAATGAGTGTGTTGACGGAATCGACGGTCGTGCGCCAACCGCCGGTTACCCCTCCAATCGAGGCGCGGTCGTTCATCTGTCCCTGTCGCCCGATTGTCCGGCTGATGCGGGTCATCTCGTCGCACAGCCGCGTGTTCTGCTTTGCGATTCCGTTGAACTCCTCGGCGATCTCTGCCAGCAACGGATCTTCAGATACCGGCAGTCGAACGTTGAAATCGCCTTCCTTGAGGTCGCGCATGGCGGCGAGCAAACGCCGGAGATCACTGTCGCGAACGGTCCCGTCTCGTGCCAGAACGTCTACTTCGCCTTCGCCATGGCGGGCCGAGCTGCCGTTCCCGTTTCCGTTTCGTTTGGTGTTCCGCGCTTTTGCGCCGTTCCGGCCGGTTCGGCCGGTTCGGCCGTTCTTGCGCCTGGATGTTCTGGCGCCTTGTGAGGGGGAGTCTTGTTCGGACCCCGTCTCTTCGAATTCGATAGCGTCGCCGATCTCCACGACTCTTACTCCTTAGGTGACTGCTAGCCGCTCTTGGCGGGTCCACATGCCCGATTTGCCGGGGCGGAGCCCCGTGGGGAGGAATCATCTTTTCTATTCAAAAGTGGGACCGCTTTTTTTCGACTTTGTGGCGCTATCAGGCCCTTGGAATGACTTCGATGGTATCGCCGAAATGGATTTCGCCGGGCGTAATGACCCTCGCGCAGACTCTACTCCAACCCGGATAGAGCTTCTGCGAGATGCGGACGAACCGCCCATCGATGAACGATCCGCTGATCGTTTCGCACGGACTGGTGAAGGAGGCGACTTCGAGAACTACCTGGTCGCCCAGCTTCAGAAATACTCCGGGGACAACCAGTTCCCAGTCGACTCCCTCTACGGTGACGTTCTCACCAACGGTGCCGACATCGATTGGATGTCCTTCGCGCTGAAGCTGGTGGATTTTTTCCAGCGAATACAGGCAGACGGCGCGATCGGGCCCTCCATGGTGCCCTTTGTCGTTGTGGTCGTCCTTTTCAAGCCCCAATTGGGACACTCTGGCGCCAGTAACCCGCCTCTTTGGCACGCCACCTCTGGAGGTATTGATCGAGACAACCGTCCCAATTCGATTATCATCGAACATCGGCTTCCTCCTTTTCACTCACGAAAAAGCCCACCGGGATTCCGCCGTTTGAGGTGCTGAATCTGGCTTTCATCTTCAGTCCGCTATTGTGGACAAGGCCAGAATCAGAGGTGAGGACGCCGAGTCGCCATCCCGGTGCGTTGGTGAATGGAGCCGCGAGAGCGGCGTACAAATTCCTGAGATCGCCGGCAGCGCCGACCCGAACTCCGTAGGGCGGATTGGTAAGAACCCAACCGCGACCCTTTCCGGAATCCTTAATTGCTCGCACCGAGCCTGACACGGCGTCGACTCCGAAGCTCACGACTTCGGAGACGCCCGCACGCTCGGCGTTTCTCGTCGCGGCCTGGATGGCGCCGGCGTCTCGATCTGATCCAGCTATCTCGAGCGGTCGTGCCGTTGGAGCTGCCATCGCCTCTGCCTCCGCAAGGATTTCGTTCCATCGGCGCTCGTTGAAGTCAGGCCAGTGCATGAACTGGAATCCGCGCTTCGCTCCCGGCGCAATCTTAAGAGCAACCATTGCCGCTTCAATCGGAATCGTGCCCGATCCGCACATCGGATCGAGCAACGGTGAATCTCCCGTCCATCCGCTCGCAAGCACCATTGCCGCCGCAATCGTCTCACGTAGCGGCGCCTTCGCGATTTCCTGTCGGTAGCCTCGACGGTGCAGAAGCTCACCGGATGTGTCGGCGCTGATCTCACACTCATCATGAACGATGCGGACGATAAATAACTGCGAAGGCTTGCCGCGCTCAGCGACGCCAATACCCGACCCGTCCTCAATCGCGTCGTCGTCCGGAGTTTCCGCACGAACGCCTAGGTCGCGCGACGCAGATGCCGATATCGCCGCCAGCACTCGCTCGCCCACGGCATCGGAATGATAGAGCTTTGATTTCCGGCAGGTTACCCGCAGCCGGACGTCGCCGGTCGCCGCCAGAAATCTTTCCCACGGCAGTCGCTTGGCGCGCCGCTCCAGCTCGAAAAAAGTGCTCGCGTGAAACTGGCCGAGTCTGACGATCACTCTGCTGGCGGTACGAAGCCAGAGGTTCGATCCGTAGATCCGATCCATGTCGCCGCTGAAGGCGACGCCTCCAGGCTCCTGTCGTCCGCGAATGCCGAGCGACTTGAGCTCGCCCGCGGCGATCGACTCGAGTCCCGGTGAAGTCGTCGCGAAAATCTCGAAGCCGGAAGACCTGGAGGCGCGCATTCGACTGAGGTTATCCGCTGACCTTGGGCGGGGTAAGTGGGGTAAAATTCAGTGTTGGAGGGGAATACTTTGTGCCTGTAACGGATGCAGTGTCAAAAAGCATCAGCAGAGAAGCAGCTCGGACGCTGCTCATGGAGCGCTTTGGGCATCGGGATTTCCGCCCTGGCCAATGGGAACCCATCAAGGCAGTGCTCGAGGGAAATGATGCCCTCGTAGTCATGCCGACGGGCAGCGGAAAATCGCTGATCTACCAGCTTCCGGCAGTCGTGCTCCCAGGTCTCACGGTAGTCGTGAGTCCGCTAATCGCCCTTATGAAGGACCAGCACGACAAGCTCTCCGCTCAGGGAGTGAGCTCGGTCGCGATGCACTCCCACCTCTCGACTTCGGAGACTCGCGAAGCGCACCGTCAGATCGCTGAAGGCGAAGGTGAAATCCTCTATCTCACGCCCGAACGCTTCAAGGATCGCGCGTTCTTCGAGCATCTGATGTCGCGACCGATAAGCCTCTTCGTCGTCGACGAAGCGCATTGCGTCAGCCAATGGGGCCACGACTTCCGTCCCGACTATCTCTCTCTTGGTGGAATCTCCAAGCGGCTCGGACGTCCACCGGTACTCGCTCTTACTGCCACCGCGACCGCACACGTTCAGCAGGACATCGTGCGCCAGCTCGGCATGAACGCGCCGCACGTGACGATTACGGGTTTCGCGCGGCCGAACCTGCGCTTCGAAGTGATTCGTACAGTCAACGATCAGATCAAGGACACGACGCTGCGTCACGCGCTCAGGGAGTTCGTCGGCTCGGGTGTGATCTATGTCGCCACCGTGAAAGAGGCGGAGCGTATCCACGACATGCTGGCGGATGCGGCGGAGTTCAAGGTTGGACTTTACCATGGCAAGCGTCCGGCGGCCGATCGGAAGGATGTTCAGGACCGATTCATGGCTGGCGAGCTCAAGGCCATCATCGCGACGAATGCATTCGGGCTCGGCATCGACAAGCAGGACTTGCGATTCGTGATTCATTACCATTTTCCGGGATCGATCGAGGCGTACTACCAGGAAGCGGGCAGGGCAGGGCGCGACGGAGATCCCGCGGTTTGTCGCGTGCTCTATCGCGTGGAGGACAAGCGCATCCAGTCGTATTTCCTCGGCGGAAAGTACCCGGAGGTGCAGGAAGCGGCGCAGGTGGCGATCGCGATGGAGAAGTATCCGCTCAAGACCCCGGTACTTCTCGAGGACATCGTCGAGATCACCGGGATTCCATCACGCAAGGCGAAGATCGTCTTCGCCCTTCTCAAGAGACACGGTCTCGTGCGCGAGCATCGCGGCGGCAAGTGGGAGCGACTGGGCGAGAATCTATGCGCGGTGGACCTGAGCGCGGACCTCCAGGACTACGAAGAGCGCCGCGCCATGGATCAGGAGAAGCTTCGAACGATGATACAGTTCTGCCAGACGGTGCAGTGCCGGACGCGGTACATCCTCGAGCACTTTGGGGAGGAAGTCGACGCCGAGTGGAGGTGTGGGAACTGCGATGCCTGCGATGCAATGGATAGCATCGTTTTGGACGAGCGCGACGTGGAGGCTGATTCGCGTAGCCGGCATCCACAAAACCGAAGCAGGGAGCGGCAAGCTTTGCAGCCGTAGCCTTTGGCTTTCATACTCGCATTCTCTTCGCTTCGGCTGGGCACTCTGACGGGAAGTTCTTCGGATAAAGCGAATCGAGCAGAATTGACCGGATCAATCGCTTTGGCGTTCTAGCTCCTTGCACCGGAGCCGTGATTTTTGTTCTTTGCATTAGGAGCCCTCTTCGCTCCCCGAGCGAGTGCAACTGCAAGGTCAACGGAGCGGCAGTTCCCCCCAAAAAAATCCCGGCCCGGCGCGACAATCATTCACGCCACGACGACCGATTGCACTTGATCCGGATGATCAGAGTAATCCGAACGCACCCTCCGTCGGAGTGGCCAGAGGTCTCGTCCGGAATGCGAGTATGAAAGCCAAAGGCTACGGCTGCCGAGCTTGCCGCTCCCTGCTTCAGTTTTGTGGATGCCAGCTCGCGAAACGATCTCTAAGTCGCGCCCCCCCGGTTGCAGTTCCCGACCCAAACCCGTCAGTAGGAAGCACCCTAACTACTGCACATGAAAAACAGTCTGGCCGTAAGGATTCTGCGCGGGTCGTTCTTTCTGATACTGGCGCTGATCGCGTCTTTTGTCCCGCGAGCATTGAACCTGCCCGACGATGAGACGAGCGGGCAAGTCGCGAACTTCACGATCGTGCTGGCGCTTTTTGTTCAGGGCATTATCTGGACGAACATCATCGTCAGCTATTACGTCCAGCGCTACACCAAGCTGCACGTTGTCGACGGCAGCAGCATTACGAC